>CAZWQK010000133.1:0-5683 GCA_964635835.1 uncultured Pseudomonadales bacterium | reverse complement strand
ATTGGCTGCACCGGAGGACAGCATCGCAGTGTCTACATGGCTGAGCGGTTGGGTCAGCACTTCGCAACAGCCTTCGATCATGTGCTGGTTCGACATCGCGAACTCAAAGAAACCTCGGCGAGCTAACGTTTCGAGAATTAAAGACGCCTGAATCGGTAGAAATTGTTCTGACCACTGAGGCACTACGAGCTACTATCCCTTTTCGCTTGAGGGTAGCAGTGACATGCAACACGCCAAATTGAAGATTATTAATCCGCTGGGACTACATGCCAGAGCCGCATCCAAACTGGTTAGCACTGCCACCAATTTCGCCTCAGATATTCACATAAAAAACGACCAGGGCATTGAAGCCGATGGCAAACGCATCATGAGCTTGCTGCTGCTCGGGGCTGCTGTGGGCAGCACCATCGAGATCTGGATCCAAGGCGAGGACGAGTTGGCTGCCATGCAGGCACTTACCGCGCTGATCAACGCCGGCTTTGATGAAATGGACAACTGATGACGCCAGATCAACAGCACTTCGAGGAAGTTCTTGAGGGCATAAGCCGAGGCAGCACCAGCGAGATTAAGGTGCTGTTAGCGTCTCTTCGCCCCAGCGAGGTTGCCAGCGTTATCGAAGCCAACACGCCGGATACCCGCTCCATTCTATGGGGGCTGGTGGACGAAGAGGTCAGAAACCAAAGTCTGCAACACCTCCACGACGATGTCCGTGCGGAATTTCTGGAAGCCATGGACACCGCCCAACTGGTGTCCGTCGCAGAGGACTTAGACACCGACGACTTTGCGGATATTCTGCAGCAGCTGCCTGACACCATTACAGATCAGGTGCTGGAAAGTTTAGACAGCCGCGACCGCGCCCGGGTGGAGTCAGTCCTTGCGTATCCCGAAGACAGTGCTGGCGGGCTGATGAATACCGACACCATTACCGTTCGCCCGCGCCATGCAGCTGAATTGGTTTTGCGTTATCTGCGCCTGCGACGAGACCTGCCTGCCACCACGGACTCGCTAATTGTGGTCAACAGCAGAGACGAATATCTCGGCAGTTTGCCACTGACCAAGCTGCTAACGGCGGATCCCACGGTGACTGTGCGCGAAATCATGAACACAGAAGTACCTGCGATTCACGTCGGCGAGTCGGATACCGAAGTCGCTCGCCTATTCTCAGAACGCGATCTCATTTCAGCGCCAGTTGTTGACGATAACGGCTGCCTGGTCGGCAGAATTACCATCGACGACGTGGTCGACGTGATCATTGAAGACGCAGAAGAGGCATTGCTAGCCCCAGCCGGCCTGGTAGGGGACGAGGACACTCTGGCGCCGGTACGGCGTGCGGTAAGACGGCGGGCCGTATGGCTGGGTATTAACCTGATCACTGCGCTGCTGGCCGCAGCCGTAATCAGCTTATTTGAAGAGACCATCGTTCGAGTGGTGGCGCTAGCGGTTTTGATGCCGGTGGTGGCAAGTATGGGGGGGATTGCGGGCACGCAGACGCTCACCCTGGTCATTCGCGGTCAGGCCACCGGGCAGCTGGGCCGCAACAACATGCTGTGGATGCTTAACCGCGAGTTGGTTGTTGCGGTCCTGAACGGCTTGTTTTGGGCGACTCTGGTAGCTTGCGGTGCCTTCTACGTCTTCGACGATGCCAAATTAGGAATGATCATCGCGGTTGCAATGACAGCAACCATCTTGATTGCCGCTATAGCAGGGAGCCTGCTACCCAGTCTGCTAAGGCGCATGGATATTGACCCGGCAATTGCCGGTGGTGTCGTTCTCACCACCATTACCGACGTTGCAGGCTTTTTTATCTTTCTCGGTTTGGCCAGCTGGGTTTACCTGTAGCTAAGACCGCCAGCGTTACCCTTGATAGGCTGAGAACACCAGCTGGGACTGGGGCGCAAGCTCAGGCTGACAGCAAACTGCCTATTGCCCGGCCACGGTCATGGAATCGAGCAGCACGCTAGGCGCGCGAATACTGCTGCGCTCATCAATGTCATCCCCCAAAGCCACAATGTTAAGCAGCATATCTTTAAGATTGCCCGCCAAGGTAAATTCCGCCACTGGATAGGCTATTTCGCCGTTCTCAATCCAAAATCCAGACGCGCCTCTGGAGTAGTCGCCGGTAACACCATTGACGCCCTGGCCCATAAGCTCGGTAATCAACAGCCCTTGATCAATACCCGCGATAAGCTCCGCTCTGGCCGTGGCGGGTCCATCAAGGTGCAGGTTGTGAATCCCGCCAGCGTTACCCGTAGTCTCGAGCCCAAGCTTTCGAGCCGAGTAGGAGGACAGGATATAGCTCGTCAAATAGCCTTTATCCACAAACACGTTATCTCGAGTGGCCACGCCATCACCGTCAAAGTAAGCGCTCGCCAGCCCTCCCTGCATTAGCGGTTCTTCTCGAATGGTCAACCATTCCGGCAGAACACGCTGACCCACTGCGTCCAACAAAAAAGATGCTCGTCGGTACTGAGCGCCGCCGCTGATTGCACCGTTTAAGTGACCAACCAACCCTGCCGCCAAATTTGGCGCCAAAATAACCGGATATTTACCCGTGGGCGCCTTGCGCGGAGACAATCTGGCTAAGGTGCGCCTGCCTGCTTCCTGGCCTATTTCCTCGGGGTTCTGCAGCGCTTGCCACTGACGCGAAACGCTGTACCAATAATCCCGCTGCATGCCGTTATTGTCTTCGCCGATCAACACACAGCTCATGCTATGCCGAGTGCTTGGATAGGCCCCCAAAAAGCCGTGACTGTTGCCATAAACGCGCAAGGCTTGTTGGGTGCTGACCTGAGCGCCGTCGGAATTTGTCAGCTTGCTATCAAGGCTTAGCCCCGCTTCTTCGCAGGCGACGGCCATGGCTGTGGCCTCATCCGGCTGTACCGGCCAGGGATCATAAAGCCCAAGATCCATGGCTTTTGCAGCCATTAAATGCGGCTCTGCCAAGCCGCTGTGTGGATCTTGTTGGGTGTGGCGGGCAATGCCCTTGGCAGCGCTGACGGTTTCCCTGATCGCCGCCTCACTACTATCGGTGGTGCTGGCGGATCCTTTTCGCTTGTCAAAATACAGGGTAATACCGAAACCACGATCTTGATTGAACTCCAGATTTTCGAGCTCGCCCTTGCGTACACTTACGCCAAGACCTTGTTCCATGCTGACTGACACCTCAGCCTCGTCGGCACCTTGGCTTTTCGCTTCACCTAGAATAGTTTCAACCAATGCGGTCAATTCTTGCTGATGGTCTATAAACTCCAATACTTTGCTTCCTATAAGTTTTCGAAATGTCTGAAGAACTCTCTAAGTCGGCGCTAAAGCGAGAGGCCCAGCGTCTACAAAAACTTGGCTTACGCCTGAGCAAGCTCAAGCCCGACATCAGGGCCCGAATCGAGATGCCGCAAAACCTGCGGCAAGCCCTTGATACCCATGCGGCTATCAACAGTCGCGAGGGTAGCCGACGGCAGATGCAGTTTATCGGCAAACTCATGCGAAAAGTCGACGCCGAGTCTATCGAAGCACAACTCGCGGATCTGGACGGTCAATCCGCTGCCGCTCGTCACTTTTTTCATACCCTAGAGCAGTGGCGCGACAGGCTCGTCGCGGAGCCGGATGCGCTAACGGATTTCATTGCTCGCTATCCTGGCGTTGAGCGGCAGCTTCTGCGGCAATTGGTTTCAGCCTCAGTCAGTTCCAAACCTTCGCCACATGAGGCGGCCAGTGACGCTCACAAACGAGCGCTGCGTGCCCTGTTCAAATTTATTCGTGCCGCGCTGAGCGAGGACTCCCAAGACTCGGATACGACTGCGCAGAGAATGGACTGACACCGGCGCCGTACAAGCATCGCTAAGTAGCAGTTCCGCCCACCACTATTTCGTCAACTTTCAGCGTTGGCTGACCAACGCCTACGGGCACAGATTGGCCGTCCTTGCCGCAGACGCCTACTCCGCCGTCTAAATCTAAGTCATTGCCCACCATAGAGATTCGGTTCATCACCTCAGGGCCACTGCCGACAAGCGTCGCTCCACGAATGGGCGCCGTTACCTTGCCGTTTTCAATCAAGTAAGCCTCCGTGGCTGAAAACACAAATCGCCCTGAGGTGATATCTACTGAGCCACCGCCAAAGTTCACGGCGTAAATGCCGTTGGCCACCGAACGAATAATGTCCTCGGGCAAATCCTTACCCGGTAGCATGTAGGTGTTCGTCATTCTCGGCATGGGCATGTGGGCATAAGACTGACGACGGCCATTACCGGTGGCGGCCACATTCATCAGGCGCGCATTGAGTTTGTCTTGCATATAACCTTTCAACACCCCGTTTTCGATTAACACGGTGTTTTGCGTTTGGGTGCCTTCGTCGTCGACGCTAAGTGACCCGCGTCGGGAAGTAATGGTGCCGTCATCGACTACGGTGCAAAGTTCAGACGCGACCTGTTCGCCAACCCGACCAGAGAAAGCAGAGCTACCCTTACGATTAAAGTCCCCCTCCAAGCCGTGGCCTACCGCTTCGTGAAGCAGCACGCCAGGCCAACCGGGGCCGAGGACCACCGGCATAGGCCCCGCGGGAGCATCAACTGCCTCCAGATTGACCAAAGCCATACGCACCGCCTCTTTCGCTAAGTCTTCGCTCCAGGAACCTGCAGTAAGCGACTCCAGACTTCGACGCCCGCCACCGCCGGCATTTCCTCTCTCTCGCCGGCCTTCACTCTCCACAATGACTGACACATCGAAGCGCACCAGCGGCCGAATGTCTGCCGCCAGGGTGCCGTCACTGGCCATGACAAGCATGGTTTCGTGATTCGCCGAGATGCGCACGTTCACTTCCTTCACCCTGGGGTCTTGAGCTCGGGCAACATGGTCGATTCGTTGCAGCAGCAGCACTTTGTCCGAGTCACTCAGGCTGCTGATCGGGTCATCCGCAGGATACAGGGTCGGATAATCGCTGACGCGAAACCCCTGCAATGCCCTTGGGCTCGCCATACCCGCAATGGACTGGGCTGCGTGAGCTGCTTCCTGAAGCCCCTGTTGCCGAATATCCTCGCAGTAGGCAAAGCCTGTTTTCTCCCCTGCCAGCGCACGGACGCCAATTCCCGCTTCTACGCCGAAAGAGCCATCTTTGACGATGCCATCTTCTAAGGCAAAGGACTCGCCGCGCGTACTCTGGACGAAGACCTCGCCGTAATCGATATCTCGATTCAACAGGCCGCCCACGTTTCGCTCTAGCACCTCTAAATCAAGGCCTTTGGCCTTCAGAAGTTTTGCCTCTACCGCTGCAACAACATCATTCATGTACTCATCCGTCTCAATCTACCGTTATGTTCACTAGTATCCTTGGCAGGCCTTGTCGCCCGCCTGACGAGCAATCGGACGCTGCTCTAAGGTTCCCGCGCCGGCCCACAGTCGCGCTGGATCAATCGCTCTTTGCAGGCTTGCTCACCTGATCTTGGTTTTCCACCGTCTGGGTTTTCAGCAGATCCGGCGACAGACGTTCACCGGCTTCATCCGCCACAGCAATGTCTTGGTTAAACAAGTCGGTAAACGCAACCTGGGGATCACTGAGTTCGCCCGAGATTGCGAATTTCGCAGAACTCATGCGCTCAATGGGCTTACGAAACACGAACTCACCCACCGCAAGGCCTATGCCCGCCACTGGGTTAACAAAGGCTAAGTATGCGGCGTACCAAGGCAGGCT
>CAZWQK010000132.1:0-5686 GCA_964635835.1 uncultured Pseudomonadales bacterium | reverse complement strand
TCCATCCAGCAAGCCCCTGAGGACAGCGCTGCGCAACAGGCCCGCATTACCAATGATGTAATCACTACTTTGGCGACCTACACGCCCTACAAGGAGCAAACGCCGGCAGCGGTTTTAAGCATAGACGACGACAAAGCGCTGGTGATGACCGAGGGTGGTGCGCTGGGAACCGTGGCCTTAGCCGACAGCCGCTGGGCTCGGCCCTATATTTCGGTGGATGAACTAGGGCCCAGACCTCAGCGCATGGCGGATATCCTCAAGGTTGGCGACATTGTGCGCGTTAATACCCAAGGCCAAAAACAGACCCCAAATCAAAATCCGGCTCAGCTCAATGAGACTCCGTGGCTGCTGACCCAGCTGCCTGAAATTCAGGGCGCGCTGATTGCCATGGACCCTAACGATGGGGCTGTTCGGGCGCTGATGGGGGGCTACGATTTCTATCGCAACCAATACAATTACGCTCTGCAAGCCCAGCGTCAGCCCGGATCAGGCTTTAAACCCTTTATCTACAGCTCGGCGCTAAGCCGAGGCATTACCCCGGCCGACATATTTTTGGATGCCCCCTTGGTGTTCGAGGACGACAATCTGGAATCCCAATACCGACCAGAAAACGACAACAACCGCTACAACGGGCCCACGCGGCTGCGGGAGGCGCTTTATCGCTCCATCAATCTCGTCTCTATGCGGGTGCTGCTGAAAATCGGCGCGGGCCGGGCGCTGCATGACATCCGCAAATTCGGCTTCGATATGACGTCCTTCCCGCGCAATACCCAGCTTGCGCTGGGCGGAGGCACGATGACCGTTGCTCCTTTGGACATGGCCAAGGCTTACGCCGTATTGGCCAATGGCGGTTACTTAGTTGAACCCTATGTGGTGGATAAATTGGTGGATCAGCATGGCAAGGTGCTGTTCGCCGCAAACCCGGCCCGGGTGTGCCCATCCTGCGACGACCAGAATTCACAAGACGACTTAAAAACGAGTGCCAGCGAAGCTGAGTCCATAGATGAGGCTGGGGGTGAAAAGATAGACTGGCTGCGATCCACAGTCCTGGATCAGCTAATGAACGACGCGAAAAACACCCAGCCCGAGCAGGCCACCGCCGCAATGGCTCCGCGGGTTCTCGACCAGCGCAATGCCTTCATCATGCAGTCCATGCTTCGAGATGTGATCAAACGCGGCACCGGTCGACGGGCTCGCGCTTTAGGCCGTAACGACCTGGCCGGGAAAACCGGCACCACTAACGATGCATCAGACACCTGGTTTAACGGCTTCAACCCGAGCCTAGTGGCCAGCGTCTGGGTGGGATTCAAAGACCAAGAGCCCTTAGGCCGCAACGCCTACGGGTCCAACATACCGCTGCCCATTTGGATCGACTTTATGCGCCAGGCCCTGCGCGGCGTACCCGAACAGGTGATGCAGCAACCCCCGGGGGTGGTCAACCTGCGCGTGGATCGGGACACCGGCCTGCCAACCAGCGCCAGTAACCCCTCAGCCATCGACGAGGTCTTTTTAGCGGAATATGCTCCGGAGCCAGCGCCAGCGGCGGATCCCGGGAATCCCGGCGACGACGACATTCGCGCTGTGGATCTTTTCTAAAACGCCGTACATTTCCTGATTGCCGGGCATAAAAAAAGGAGGCTATCCTCCTTTTTTGTTTCTCTATTTTTTGTTTTTCTATTTTTGTTTTCTGTCTTTGCTCTGCCCGTCTGCCTAGCTGCCTGAACTGGTGCGCTTGGCAAACCGCTGGCGGAACTTTTCAACACGACCGCCAGAGTCGATGGTCTTTTGCTTTCCCGTATAAAAGGGATGGCAGCTGGAACATACGTCCAGGTGCAGGTTCTCTGACAGGGTTGAACCAATCTCTATGACGTTACCGCAGCTGCAGGTTGCAGTAATGGTGTGATACTCCGGATGAATTTCGGCTTTCATAACAGCTACTTGCTTGTTCCAAATCGGGCGCGAAGTTTAACAGAAGCGTATGCCCCCGCAACCGTTGTGCGCACCATCCCGTAAGTTTTTACCAGCGGCTATCAAGACTTGGCCTGGTCACCGTAGAATGCCCCATGGCCAGCCATCACATCATTCAAGTCGCCGTTCCGAGACCCCTCCACTCGGTCTATGACTACCACGTAGATGACGCTACCGAGATACCCCTAGTTGGAGCGCGGCTGCGGGTGCCCTTTGGGCGCAGCGAAGTGATCGGAATTTGCGTCAGTACGGCGGTGGATGCTCCTCACGAAAACACCAAGGCAATTCTGGAAATTCTCGACGCTGAACCAGTCATCGACGAGGAACTGCTGGAGTTAGCCCGGTGGATGAGCGGCTATTACCACTACCCCCTAGGCGAGGTATTGGCCACGATTTTACCCAGCGCGGCTCGCAAAGGGGCCGCTTTTGATATCAAGCCACCGCCGCCGCCAGATTTATGGCATCTAGTGGACCCGTCAGCGGTGAGCCCTCGAGCCAAAACCCAGCTGGCTCTGGTGCAGCACCTCCAGGAAGCAGCCGCGGCAGTCACTGGCACCGAACTTGAGTCCGCTGGTTTTAACCGACCCATGCTGCGCAAACTGGAAAACTTGGGCGTGCTGGAGCGGCAAGCTGAAGCTACCGCGCCGACCTTGGATGCACCGCTGAATCCAACACCCGAACAGGCTCAGGCCATCGACGCCGTAACTCAGGCCAAAGAGTTCACACCCTTTTTACTGGAAGGGGTCACCGGTTCCGGTAAAACCGAGGTTTATCTGCAGATCATGGCGCCCGTATTAGCCCAGGCGCAGCAGGTGCTGGTGTTGGTGCCGGAAATTGCGCTCACGCCTCAGACCCTGGCCCGATTTGAAAACCGCTTTGCCGGCGTCGGCGTGATGCACTCGGCTTTGACGGATCAACAGCGTTTGCAAACATGGCTGCGCTGCCGCTCTGGCGACATTCGCGTGTTAATCGGTACACGCTCTGCCGTATTCACGCCCTTCAACGACTTGGGTTTAATCATCGTGGATGAGGAGCACGACAGCTCATACAAGCAGCAAGAAGGCCTTCGATATTCGGCTCGGGATCTAACGGTGAAACGGGCCCAAACCGCAAACATTCCCTTGCTTCTTGGCTCTGCAACACCCTCCCTGGAGTCCCTGTATAACGTCCAGCGCCAGCGCTACCGCCACCTGACAATCACCCAGCGGGCCGGCGGAGCGTTGATGCCCCGCTTTGATGTCATTGACCTGCGCGGACAGCGCCTGCGCGGTGGTTTTTCCGACACCCTGATCCGCATCATTCGTCAGCATCTGGCTGAGGCCGGGCAGGTATTGATTTACCTCAACCGGCGCGGCTTCGCGCCGACCCTGCTGTGCCAGCATTGCGGCTGGCAATGCGTTTGTTCCGACTGCGATGCAAAACTTACCCTGCATCGCCGTCCAGAGCAGATGGTCTGCCACCATTGCAGTCTTCGATTTGCCCTTCCCGAGCGCTGCGAACACTGTGGTCACGAAGACCTGATACCCGTTGGCGTTGGTACTCAACGAGCCGAAGAAACCCTGGTCGAGCTTTTTCCCGGTGTTCCCCTCTACCGCATTGATCGAGACACCACCCGCACCACAACCCAGCTCAATGCCCAGCTGGAGCAAATCCACCGGGGCCGGCCCTGCATAATGGTGGGCACGCAAATGCTGGCCAAAGGTCATCACTTCCCGCAAGTGACCTTAGTAGCCGTGGTCAACGCCGACGCGGGGTTTCTCAGTCCAGACTTCCGAGCGCCAGAGCGCACGGCCCAGTTGATTGTGCAGGTAGCCGGCAGGGCCGGTCGAGCGGAACGCCCGGGGGAAGTGTGGATTCAGTCTTATCAACCGGACAATCCGCTGCTCAAGCGTCTACTGTCCCAGGGCTACGGCAGCTTCGCTGAAGCCGAGCTTGCCAGCCGTTTGCAGGCAGGACTCCCGCCGGGTCAACCCATGGCTATGCTGCGCGCCGAAGCCTTCGAGCCCCAGCTTGCGCTGGAGTTTTTGCAGCGGTGCAAAAGCCACCTGCAAAAACACGCCGATCACCTGGGCGAAGAAACCGCCAGTGCGGCGCAAATTATGGGGCCCATACCCGCGCCCATGGCCAGGGTAGCCAAACGCACGCGCTTCCAGCTTGTGGTCATTGCTGTGTCGCGCCCGCAACTGCACAGGCTGCTGGCCAGCATCGGCCAACCCAAAACCCATGCCAGCCTGCGCTGGTCTATCGACGTGGATCCATACGACGCGATGTAGCTATTTCGCGTCAGCCCAGCTACCGCGCTATGATGCGCGCTATGAACTGTCCCAACGTTTTTGCCACCGGCTGCAAGCTATGACCAAAGATTTTGCTAACCGCGGGCAGCCCTCAAAGCCCGCTAAAACGCGCAGGTCTGCAACATCCCGGCGACGCAGCCCCACGGCCACCCCCACTCGCGGCAACAAGGGCACGGGATTCCATGGCCCCAGTTTTTCTTCTGGCGCTATATTTGGTGCCGTCCTGGTTCTGCTTGCCGCGTATTTACCCGAGTGGCTGGAAACACCGCCGGGCAACAAAGATCAGCGCCTTGTGGAAGCGCCGCCGGCTCCATCGGTAACCTTTGAATTTCCCGACATCTTGAAAGACCGGGAAATCCAGATCGACACCAGCCCCTATGAGACCCAGGGCCCAGGATCCACAGACGCACCCAAAAGCTACAAAGTGCAGGCCGCGTCTTTTCGTGACGAAGGCGAGGCCGAAGAACTGCGTGCAAATCTACTGCTGAGCAATTTGCCGGCCCAGGTCATTGCAAGAGACAGCGATACGGGCCGCTGGTTTCGGGTGATCTTGGGACCCTTTGAGCGACGCGTCGACGCCAACCGCGCCCTGACCAAACTCCGAGAGCGGGGCATTTCCGGCATCGTGTTGAGCGGCGACGACTAACCGCCCCCGATTGCCTCGAGGGCCGGCAAACATTGCTTTGTCCGATCGACCACGCCAATATCCTCGGCCCTTGTGTGCTTGGCGTCCAAACACCGAGGCCACTTTCGCAACTGGATTTGTTTATGCAGGCATTTCACGGCACCACTATTCTAAGCGTCCGGGACCATCGCCAGGTTGCCATGGGCGGTGACGGCCAGGTATCTCTGGGCGATACCGTCATGAAAGGCAACGCCATCAAGGTTCGTAAACTCTATCAAGACCGAGTTATTGCAGGCTTCGCGGGCAGTACCGCTGACGCCTTTACCCTGTTCGAAAAGTTTGAGGCTGCCCTGGAAAAGTACCACGGCCAGCTGGCGCGCTCGGCGGTTGAATTGGCCAAAGAATGGCGCTCGGACCGGGCGCTGCGCAAGCTGGAGGCGATGCTGATCGTGGCCGACGACAAAACCACCCTGCTAATCAGCGGCAACGGCGACGTCATCGAGCCCGAAGCCGGGATTCTGGCCATTGGCTCTGGTGGCAACTACGCCAGAGCGGCAGCTACCGCCCTGGCGGAAAACACCGACATGACGCCGGCAGACGTGGTGCGCAAAGCGCTTACCATTGCCGGCGATATTTGCGTCTACACCAATCATTCACTCACCATCGAAACCCTCAACGCCCATGCCGAATAACCCGTCTTTGACCCCGAAAGAAATCGCCGCCGAACTGGATCGACATATTGTCGGCCACGGCGAGGCCAAACGAGCAGTGGCCATTGCGCTGCGAAACCGCTGGCGAC
>CAZWQK010000131.1:0-5746 GCA_964635835.1 uncultured Pseudomonadales bacterium | reverse complement strand
CGTATCTTTTCGGGATCCAAGATGCGCTAAGAGCCGGCTTACCGCAGGGCCGATGCCTAGCCGGTCCTGAAACTCGTCGGTCTTGCTTAACGCCAGACAGCGATCCAGCAAGGCAATCTGTTTGGCGGTTTCCAGCAATGGTAGCTGCTCCAGATCCGTTGCCTGAATGTCGTCACCGTTTCCGAGAAATTTCGCGAACATAATCAATCAGCTTTTATCAGTTGAGAGCAAGACGCACTGGGTTTTACAGACTGGGTTTTACAGGCCGTTATGAGCGCCATCGCATAAAGGAGCCCCAGCCGTGTGTTTGCATCCGCAAAAGTATAGGGTCCGGCTGGACTCGGCGGTGTAGGTTTTGGGCAAAAAATCTGTGCCCTCGTGGGAACCATCACAAAACGGCTGGCGATTGCTCTTGCCGCATGAGCACCAGAAGTATTTTTTGCCTTCAACCACTTCGACGGGGTACGGAGCTTTTTGGGCGATAACGGGGTCGGACATGGTGTTCTCCGCTATTGTTACTTGAATTTGGACTCTTCCCACCAGGGGTAAAACTCTGGCAGGTCTGTCGACACATTGTTTGGAAACTTGGCATCGCGCTTTTCTAAAAACGCCATCACGCCCTCTTTGGAGTCCTCGGACTTGCCGCGGTAGTGGATACCCCGGGAATCGATTTTATGGGCTTCCATTGGATGGTCGGCGCCGAGCATTTTCCACATCATGTGGCGGGTTAGAGCGACGGAGACCGGGGCGCTGTTGTCGCGAATATCCGCTGCGATGGCCCGCGCTGCAGGCAACAGATCCTCAGGCTCGTGCAGGCTGCGCAGCAGCCCGCCGTCCAGGGCTTCCTGGGCAGGGAAAACACGGCCGGAATAGCACCATTCCAACGCCTGACTGATGCCGACAACTCGGGGCAAAAAGTAGCTGGAGCAGGCCTCAGGTACGATGCCACGGCGCGCGAATACGAAGCCGAACTTCGACGCGGTTGAGGCCAATCGTATGTCCATGGCCAGAGTCATGGTTACGCCCACACCCACCGCGGCGCCGTTGATTGCAGCGATGATTGGCTTGGTCAGTTCGTAAAGGCGCAAGGTTAGGCGACCGCCGCCGTCACGATTGATGGCGTCCTTGTCGCGGTCTTCGCGCTGGCCGGAGTCGAAGGTGGATCCACCCCGCGATAAATCAGCGCCGGCGCAGAAAGCGCGACCAGCTCCGGTTACAATAATGGCGCTAACGTTGTCATCGGCATCGGCCCGATCACAGGCGTCGATCATTTCCACCAACATGTCGTTGGTAAAGGAATTAAGCGCCTCAGGGCGATTGAGCGTGATCGTGACGATGCCGTCTTCGACTTCGTATAAAATCGTGCTGTAGTCCAAGAGTCTCTCCCTCTCTTCGATAAAATTGTACGTCAGTCTGGGCGCTATGGTGCCTTGCTGACAGTGGATAATCTACGGGTATCAAAGGTCCATGCACGCCGACAAATTTCAGCGTTCCAAGCGCTGCACGTGCTGGGTGATATGACACCAATGAGAAAAGTGCCATGAGCAGCAAAGACACCGACTGGGAACAACAGGCTCAAGCTTTTATTGCCGAACACTGGCCGCATCCGGAAGCCTTGGTGCAACCCGGTGCCTACCAACGCGCCAGTGAACATTGGTACCAAGCCCTTGGGGAGCAGGGTTGGTCCGTTGCTCATTGGCCGCAAACCCTGGGCGGTAGTAGCTGGCCCAGCACGCGCGCCTACCGTTGGCAGATGCTTTGCCAACAGGCCCAGACGCCCCCCATCAATACCCTGGCCCTGTCGGTGATCGCACCGCTGCTGATGGCTGCAGCGCCGTTGCCGGTGAGTCCTGCCCGGCAGCACAGTGACGTCCTGCTGAGTGACATCGCCTGTTTTGACGCGCATTGGTGTTTGGGCCTGCTGGAACCGATTACAGCGCGGGCGGAAGAACTTACCCGGGTGAGCGCGAGTTCTCAGGGCTTTGTGCTCAACGGCTCAAAGCGCGCCCTTGGGGACGGGCTGTTGGGCTCGCCAGAGCAAACAGGGAATGCGCTGTGGCCCAAGCGAATTTTGTGTTTGGCCATGGACGCTCAATCCCAGTGGCGAGCCTGTGTGATACCCGCAGACCGGGTGGGGGTCACCCTGGCCGCGGTGCCGAATCAGCAAGGCCGCTGGTTTCATGTGGTTTTTGATGAGGTAGCGCTGGCGGCGGAAGAACTTTTGCCGCTAGCTGGCGAAGAGCTGCTGTCGGCGCTGGCAGGCACCACGGATCAGAGCAGCCTGGTTCTGCCCAGTGCCAGCTCTCACGCCCTGGGAGTGCAGCTGGAATTGCTTAAACAAGAACTTTTGGCGAACCCCCATGAGGATACCGACGCGCTGTTGTCCCAGCTCCACGAGGCAGAAATTGCGTTAGCAGGTCTGCGCGCTCTCGAGACCCGGGCATTGGCAGCGGTGTCGCCCCAGTTTCCCCAGGCCTTGCCTGTGGCCATGCTAAACGTGAAGTCTCAGGAACTGGAACAGCAGATTGGCAGCCTGCAGTTGGCTAGCTTTGGCTACTATGCGCTGCCCAGCTCCGATGGGCTGAGCGATCACAATCTAGGCCCGATCAATCCCGGCGGCGATTCGGCAGTGCTGGTTGGCCAAGCCCTGAGTGCATTGGCCTCGTCGGCTTACGGCTGGAATCCTCGAGACATCCTGGCAAAACACTGGCTGCAGCTGGATGGCGAGAGGTCTTAGACAGCGCTTAACCCCCGCAGTCGCGCGGCTGGGCCGATTGTACGGGCAAGGCAAAGTTAACAATGCAACCGCCTCAAGCAAGGATTACTATATCGGTCTTGGGATAGCCTTTGGCGGTGGCACGGGACGCAAGCGCAGGTGCTTTGGACAGAGCGGCTGCGGCGTTTACGGTCCCAGCGCAAAATGCCCACCGGCAGGTCAGGCGTTGCGAAAGCGTTAGACAAACAAAGCGATAGACAAATAAAAAGTTAGATAAGCGAGACAAAGTAAGGGGTAGATGAATGGATTTTTCCTTCACAGAAGAGCAAAACATGCTGCACGAGAGCATCGAGCGATTTGTGCAAAACGATTACAGCTTCGATGACCGCCAAAAAAGCGTGGGCTCGGACTTGGGCTACGACGCCAGCAACTGGAATACCTTCGCTGAATTGGGTTGGTTGGGCGTGCCATTTAGCGAGGCAGACGGCGGCTTTGGCGGCGGTGCAGTCGAGTCGTCACTGATGATGGAGCAATTTGGTCATGGCTTGGTCATTGAACCCTACTTGGCCACGGTGGTGCTGGCTGGTGGCGCTATCAAGCACGGCGGCAGCGAAGCGCAAAAAGCAAAGCTGCTGCCCGGTATCATCGACGGCAGCACCCAGGCGGCGCTGGCCTACGCTGAGCCCCAAGCACGATTCAACTTGGCGGATGTCACCACCACAGCCAGTGCCGATGGCGATGGCTACGTGCTCAACGGCTACAAGGCCGTTGTACTCAATGGCCCGGCAGCCCAGCTAGTGGTTGTGAGTGCGCGCACTGCTGGCGAACAGCGCGATCAAGACGGCATCACCTTATTCATTGTTGATGCCAAGGCAGCCGGTATTTCGCGCCGGGATTACCCAACGGTGGATGCGTTCCGCGCCTCTGAGATTACCCTGGACGGCGTCAAAGTTGATGCAGACAGCGTGCTTGGTGAAGTAGGTCAGGGTTATGCCTTGCTGGAGCAGGTGATTGACGAAGGCATTCTTGCCATTGGCTCTGAGGCCGTGGGCTGCATGGAAAAGCTTTACAAAGAAACCGTCGAGTACTGCCGCCAGCGTGAGCAGTTCGGACAGCCAATTGGTAAGTTTCAGGTGCTTCAGCATCGGATGGTCGACATGTTCATGGAGCATGAGCAGTCCAAGTCGCTGATGTTTATGGCGGCCATGCGAATGGATGAGGGCTATGGGCCCGAGGCGCAAAAAGCGGTCAGCGCTTTTAAGGTTCAGATCGGTAAGTCAGGTAAGTTTGTCGGTCAAAATGCTGTGCAGCTGCATGGCGGTATGGGCATGACCGAAGAGTTGAACATCGGTCACTACTTCAAGCGGCTGACCATTATCGACACGCTATTCGGCAATGCCGACTTTCACCTAAAGCGGTTCGGCGCACTTTAGAGCGAGATACCGACTCCGGGACTGGCCGGCACAAGCGAGATTGAGAAGGAGGGCTCATGGCACGCTGGGATAAAGAGGATACGTCGACCATTCCAGATTGGTTCTGGGAGACCGTCGATACGCCGGCGGAAAGCCGCACCGTAGAAGTGGACGAATGCGATGTGGCCTACCGGCTTTATCCCGCTTCGGGTAAGCCCGGTATGCTGCTGATTCATGGCATGAACGCCCATTCACGCTGGTGGGATTTCATCGCGCCGCAGCTGTTGGATCAGTACCAAGTTGCCGCTATGGATCTCACTGGCATGGGTGATTCGGACTATCGCTACGAATACTCCAGTCAAACCTATGCCGATGAAATTCTTGCGGTGATTGCCGACGCCGGTTTGGGTGATGACACTATTGTCGTTGCCCACAGCTTTGGTGGCTACATGGCGGTGAAGGCCGCAAATTTACACCCCGAGCGATTCGCCGGCCTGGTGCTGGTGGATTCCGGAATTCGCCATCCGGACGAGCCCATTCCCGACCGGCCGAAAATGGGCGGTATGCAGGGCAAGATCTATCCAGACCGCGACAGCGCCCTGATGCGCTTTCGCCTGCAGCCTCCTCAGCCCTGCGAGAACGAGTACATTTTGCAGTACATTGCCCGGAACTCGCTGATGCCAATGGACGGCGGCTGGGCGTGGAAGTTCGACGAGGATTTGCTGACCACCCTGACCGAAGTCGATCGCAAGCCCGAGGATTTCCAGTCCCTCACCGTACCCTTGGGCGTGATTTTTGGAGCAGACAGTGAGCTGTATTCCCGGCAAAGCCTGACTTATATGCAGGAATTGGTGCCTCAGGATTTCCCGTACAAAGAAATCCCCGACGCCCAGCACCACGTCTTTCTTGATCAGCCTTTAGCCTTTGTGGAGGCTTTGAAAGAGATTTGCACGGCCCTGCCATCCAAAGGCTAAGGGCCTAAACCTCCTCGACAAAGCAATTGGGTCAATGCCTCAGCGCTAAGGTCGACGAGTCAGGTCAACGGCGCTGGCGCAAGGCGTTCCCGGCCTAGTTTGGCCTAGGGCTGGTCATCGAGAGGGCTGGTCATCGAGAGGGCTGGTCACCGAGAGCTTCTAACTTGATGTGCATGACCGTACTGGCCTCGATTTTTTCCCGACTGAACAGCATGGGTACATGGCCCTCGGTTGCCCAGTTTTCCAGCAGGTTGTCGTAAAAGAGCGAACGTGGGTCGCCGGATTGCCCAGGTGCATTGGTCATGCGCGCATCGTCCCAGTTGCCCACATCCACCACCATGCGAAACGACGCTCCGCTGCGCACGCGGAAATTAGCGGGGTCGAAGCCGGTATTGTTGGTGGTGTTGGCGCTGCCGCCCCGGGGATAGGCTTTGATGGCCATCTGTTTTGCCATGGCAGGGGTCGCGCGCTCCAGCAGCGGGTGGGAAAAGACCATTTGATGCAAGTCGCCCCAGCGCCAGTTTGCTGGCTTGTCGCCCAGCAGCTGGGTGGTTTCCGCCCAGGCCGCCCGCAGGCTGCTGACCGCTTGGGCCTGACCCTGGGCGGTAGCCAGCAGCGCTAGAGAGCTTTGCGTCGATAGGGCG
>CAZWQK010000130.1:0-5770 GCA_964635835.1 uncultured Pseudomonadales bacterium | reverse complement strand
CAGAGATACCCCCTCCCATAAACGAGATAATCGAGCCCCGATGACGACGCTTGCCGTTGACCAATACCAAAACGTTATCGGGTGACAGCCCACGAACATTGGCAGGACGTGTGATGGTCGCCGCGTCACTGATTGGTTGGGTATTCACGTCATAGGAAGGGACAGCGGTACGCAGCAGATCTTGAATGTCGGTTGACGCATTGTCGCGAAAATCGCTACCGGTAATTACATCCACTGGTACAGTGGAATCTGCGGCCGAGCGATCGGCAACACGAGTGCCCGTCACGATGACTTCCTCGATTACGACTTTACTGGCCACTACCTGCACTGGCAGGCCCAGCGCAAAAGGCAGCGCCATTAGAGCTACCGCCTTAAATATTTTGTTAGTCAAAATCCAACTCCTGTACGTTGCAACTTGTTCAAACAAATCTGCTGATTTGAGATGAAAAGTTTTTACAGGAATTTAGTGAGCGACTGGTAGCTTCATTCGATTTGAATACTAAAACTTTGACGCTGTTCGAATTTTTGCCGTAGTTTTCGCTAAAAACCCCGAAACAAAGAACATCAAACGCCTGAATCAACGCGCTTGAGAGTCGCGCCTGGAGCAGATTCTCACCGGGCAAGATGCGCCCAGAGCCACCAGTATCAACCAGCTTCGCCGAGAGCTCGATGCAGCAAACCCAGCCCATGCTCAGCGAACCGCCACATGTTGTCTTCCCGGTCTTGGGATCCAGTTTGGATGAGGGCGCTTAGAGGCGCTGGTCCGGCTATGCCGACGACGCTGGATCCGGCCTCACCGTAGGCCACCCCGGTGGGACCTGCAATGCCCAGCTCGGCGATGGCCCAGGTGGCGGCAAACTGGGTCTGCGCTTTGCGCGCGAAGGCTAGAGCCATGGCTTCGCTCATTGGCTCGAGGCCGTCAACGTCCGCCCGGCTGATGCCCAGCAAACGCTTCCGGGATTCGTAGGTGTACAGAACGCTGCCGCCTTTGTAGTAGGCGGATGCACCCGGCACCGCCAGCAACGCCGAGGAAATCAAACCGCCGGTGGAGGTTTCCGCTACGACGATGGTGTCCCCTCGATCTCGCAGCCCCCGGGCTACCGCCTCAGCCATCTTCGTTAACTTGCTCATGGGGCATCTTCTCCAGGCACAGGTAAGGGCACGCCGCCGTAGCCCAGCACCATGCCGATAAAGTCTTGCTGAGTCGCCTCGTCCAGCTGCCGGCTAGACCACCACTGCACGTGCCCGGTCTGATTGCTCAAGTCCAATTGAATTCCCCACATGGGGTCTACTTCGTTGGGTGAGAAACTGTAGCGCATGTCTACGATCTGGGGCTCGAGCTCCATCACCGAAAGATAGTCGTCAGAGAACCAACGAAAGCGCTCTACATCCCTGGCTTGGCGTGAGCCGGCATCCAATGAGGGAAAGTCTCGAGCTAAATCCAGTTTGAGTACCCGGGATCCGGGATACCAAAGGCTCTGACTGCCTACCCGCACCGCGTCCACGTAGTAGTGACCGTCGTATTCATAAATGGCTTTCCAAACCAGCAGGTTGGCGAAGGAGGGTTTCACCGTCAGTCGCAGCGGCTCGTGTCCACGCAGCTGCGCCACCTGTTCTGCCGCGCCTAACGCGCGCTGGTGTTGCAGCCAACCCACAACGAAGAAGCCCATGGCCCAGGCGAAAGCGCACCAGGTCAGCCACCGTCGTTTACTGCGACTGGCGCCAATGACTAAGGCCAGCAGGGGCACAGTAAACAAAGGATCGACAATGGACATGGTGTCCCAAGCGACACGCACATTAGAGAACGGCCAAAACAGCTGGGTGCCATAAGATGTGCAGGCATCCAGCAAACCGTGGGTGGCATAACCCATCAAACAGGCCAGATAACCTTGCCGGGCGGTCAGTCCCTGCAGCAGCGGAACCCGACTGGCGATGCCGCGCAGGGCCAAAAACACCAGTAGCGCGCCGAAGGGAATGAACACCAGGGCATGGGTAAACTGCCGGTGGAACTCCAAAAACAGCAGCGGGTCTGTGGAGGAGCGAAAGAGCACGTCCAAATCCGGTGCCATGCCCCCCAGTGCCCCGTACCACGCTACCGTTGCCAACTGTGCTCGGCGTGCTGCGGTTTGTGCAAAGGCTGCACCAACCACGCCTTGACTGACCGGATCCATATTGTTCCTTATTACTGAATTACTGACGTTGCTGGGCCATCTGCTGGACCATGTGCTGGGCCACTAAGCTGCAGCACCTTAACGGTTTTCCCCCCCACCTGCCAAAACGGTCTTGCGAGGCTAGACGGCTTCGCATCGGCAGCAGTTATGGCATGCTTGGCCCGAGGAGAGGTGTTATAAGTTATTACGACTACATCATTGTGGGTGCCGGGTCCGCCGGTTGCGTGCTGGCCAACCGGCTTAGTGCAAACCCAGACATACGGGTGTGCCTGCTGGATGGGCAGCGACCTTCAACAATCCCAAATACGACTGGAGCTTTGAGACCGAGCCGGAGCCTCATCTGGATGGTCGCCAGGTGTATTGGCCACGCGGCAAGTCCCTTGGTGGATCCAGCGCTATCAACGGCATGATCTACGTTCGTGGAGTGCCCGTGGATTTTGCCGCTTGGGAACAAGCTGGCGCACGGGGCTGGTCATGGGAAGACGTGCTGCCGTATTACAAAAAAGCCGAGCGACAGCAGGTGCACCACGACCCCATGCACGGATCCGATGGCCCCCTGCACGTTCAGGATGTGCGCGACAAACGTCCTATGGACGAGGTCTTTATCAACGCCATGCATCAGGCAGGCATTGCCAAAAATCCCGACTTTAACGGCACCGATCAAGAAGGCTGTGGCTACTACCAGTTCACGCAGAACAACGGACGCCGCTGGAGTACGGCCAGTGCCTACCTCAACCCTGTGCACTCGCGCAGCAATCTCACCATTATCACCAACACCACTACCCAGCGTGTGTTGTTTAAGGGCAAACAAACCAGTGGCGTGGAAATCCGACGACGCGGTAGTACCCAGACGCTACAGGGCACTCACGTCATTCTCGCCAGCGGCGCTGTCGCATCGCCTCAGCTGCTGGAGGTTTCCGGCGTAGGCGACGGTATTTGAAGGCAAAGTTTTCCCGATCTCATGAGCGCTATCCGATGAGCCAAGGCCTTTGCCCCATCACGCTCGTCGGCGGTTATTTGGGGGCCGGTAAAACCACCCTGATCAACCGCTTGTTAGCGCACCCAGAACTGCCAGCGCAAACCGCAGTGCTGGTCAATGACTTTGGCGATATCAACATCGACGCGTCGCTGATTCGCAGTCAATCCGAGGACGGCACCGTCATTGGCTTAAGCAATGGCTGCATCTGCTGCAGCATTAGCGATGACTTAGGTAAAGCGTTAGATCAAATGGCGACTCTGCCTATTCAGCGGGTAATTCTGGAGACCAGTGGCGTGGCGGAGCCTGCCCGGGTTTGGCAGCACTGCAATTATCCGGGATTTACCCCGAAAGCATCGGTGGTGTTGGTGGACGCCCACAGCATTACCAAACGGCTGCAGGACAAATACGTGGGCGCACTGGTGAATGTGCAGCTGCAGCAGGCGCACCTGCTGGTGATTAGCAAAACCGACCTAAATCCTGATTTCACCCTGGATCGGTTGCAGCCAACACTGGCCAGTACCGACCCGAATCTACTCAGTACGATTTTAGGCTGGCAAGGCTCAGAGGCTCCGCAACCCACCAGCGCCCTAGGCAATCAGTTTGCGGCAACAACGTGACATCAGCGCAACGCCGTTACAGCGCAGTCGCTGGAAACGTTTTTGCACAATCTGGATCCCACGGTGCAGCGGGTAAAAGGCTGGGTGCAAACTGACCGTGGCATTTTGCAGGTCAGCGCCGTCGGTGAGGTGGTGACCGTAGACAAGCTGGAGCAACTGCCATCGTCAGCGCAGTTGGGCCTGGTGTTGATCTACTGGGCCGACGCCGAGTCACAGCTGGGTGGCGTGACCTCTGACCAAATCACCATGACCTTATCCGGGTAACGCTTGCAGGGATTGTAGCGCTCAAAAACCCGTGTCTGCCCCAGCATGGGCATACCGATATAGCCACGGATGTTCAGATCCTCATGGACAACGGAGACATTGGATTTGTACCACGCCCCAGAGCGCGGATCGTAAATGCGGCCGCGCCACAATTTTCCCTGCTTACGCAACCCCTCAGAAATCTGCAGCCCCAGCAAAGGCCGGCTTTGCAACTCAGGCTGGGGGTTTTCAATGTCCAGCAGCGGCTGCTCCGGGCTCCAGCTAACCAATTCACCCTTGACAAGGAAGGGATTTAAAATCCCCGCAGCAAACAGTTGGGCCTCACCGTTTTCAACGCTGATGTAGAGTACCGAATCCCAAGACTGCCACCAGCCTTGGATCTCTTCCGCCGCGGCTGAGGTAGCAGCAAAAAGAAGCGCCACCGCCAGCAATCTCGCGGCGAGCCAATTTCCTGAGGTATTTCGACATGTGTTGGAAGGCTTCATCAAACAATTCACCACGGCTAAGAGATCAACTCAGGGTAGGTAACAGGCTCGCTCGCTTGCTCGAAGGCTGAGCCTAAACGAAGCAGCGTGGCTTCACCAAGAGCTGGGCCAATAAGCTGAAATGACCCGGGCACGCTACCGCTGTCCGACGCCAGGGGCAGCGTCAGGGTCGGGTGTCCGGAATAATCGAAAGGGGCGGTAAAGAGCAGGAAGTCTGCCTGACCCTCGGACACCGGCGCACCGCCGTTCATCGTGGCCAGGGATGGTGTGGGTATGGGCATACAGGGAGAGATAAGCGCATCAACACCATCCAATACATGGGTTAGTTGCTCGGTAAAGGCCCGGCGCACAGCCTCAAGGGCCTGGTAGTCCGCGTCTGGGGTGCGCAGACCCAGCTCGATAAGACCCTGCAGCACCGGGCCGTAAAGTTCCTGCTGCTCAGGGTAATACCCCTGGTGAGCCCGGGCACACTCCACCCCGCAGCTTATGCCCCAGGCTTCAGCGAGAATTTTCGCGCTCTGGGGCACTTCCACCTCAATTACCTGAACACCCAGCTCGGCAAATTGCCGCACGGCTTTGTGCGTAACCGCGACAACATCAGGATCCACGCCGTCGCTGACATAGGACCAGTCAATACCCAGTCGCATACCGGTTAACGGTGCAGGGCCATCGTCCAGACTGCACAGGGACTGCAGGTAATTGGGCACCGGTACATCAATGGAATTTGGATCTTGTTCATCATAGCCC
Source organism: uncultured Pseudomonadales bacterium (assembly GCA_964635835.1). GTDB lineage: Bacteria > Pseudomonadota > Gammaproteobacteria > Pseudomonadales > Azotimanducaceae > UBA4421. The sequence goes on along the minus strand of CAZWQK010000130.1, from coordinate 507 downwards.
GCCAACACGCAGAGCATGCGAGCGGCGTCTTCTACGCTTCGAGTCATGGGGCCAATGTGATCCAAACTGTTGGCCAAGGGAAAAGCCCCGTGCAGGCTAACCCGCCCATAGGTTGGCTTGAGCCCTACCAGACCGCAGCTGGCGGACGGAAATCGAATACTGCCTCCGGTATCGGAGCCTATGGCGGCAAAGGCAAGGCCCGCTGCTACGGCGACCCCGGAACCGGACGAGGACACGCCGGGCCAAAGATCTTGGTCCCAAGGATTCACCGGGGGCGTAATGGCCGGATGATGGGAGCCGAATGCGCCCTCGGTGAGCTGGGTCTTACCCACCAAAATGGCACCAGCCTGCCGCAGCCGGGTCACAACCGTAGCATCGTATTCCGGGCAAAAGTCCGCCATCACTTGGGTGCCAGAGGCCGTGGGTACGCCCTTGGTGTAAAGCAGGTCTTTAATTCCGATGGGCACGCCGTGGAGCAGGCCCAGGGGCTCTCCGGCCTGACGCTTA
>CAZWQK010000129.1:0-5842 GCA_964635835.1 uncultured Pseudomonadales bacterium | reverse complement strand
ATGTGCCACAGGCAAGTAAGCGGCTTGACCAGGGCTCACGGCAAAAGAGAAGCCGACAAGTTCCGCATCCATGTAGTTGATGCTGGTGGTTTCGGTGTCAATGGCAATCAACTCTTGTGAGCCTAAACGGGTAACCCAAGTGTCTAGATCGGCCTCGTGCAAAATTAGGTCATAGTTGGCTTGAACTTCGGCAACCTGGACTGCCGCTTCTGCACTTGGCGCACTGCCCGCGTCATCCAGCTGTTCTACCTCCTGAAGCCAGGACTTAAATTCGAATTCGCGATAATACTGCCCTAGCACCTCGACATTGGGTGGCGTCGGTACGAGATCGGCAAGGCTCAGCGGCAGTTCCACATCACATTTGATCGAGGTCAGTGCCTTGGACAGCGGCAGCTGCTCGAGACTGTTCCGCAGGTTTTCTCCGATTTTGCCCTTTATCTCATCGGCGTTAGCCATCAAATCGTCTAGCGAGCCGTACTGGTTAAGCCACTTTGCCGCAGTTTTAGGCCCCACTTTCGGCACACCGGGAATGTTGTCAACGCTGTCACCCATCAGCGCCAGGTAGTCGATAATTTGCTCTGGTTTAACCCCAAATTTATCCACCACGCCTTGGGCGTCCATCGTCGTTTCAGTCATAGTGTTCACTAGGGTGACAAACGGCGTAACTAGCTGGGCCATATCCTTGTCGCCAGTAGAAATTACCGTGTGCTGTTGTGATGCGGTGGCTTGGGCGGCATAGGTGCCAATCACGTCGTCAGCCTCAACACCCTCAATCATAATGAAAGGCAGCCCCATGGCCTTGATCATTTCATGCAGCGGTGCGATCTGTTCCCGAAGATCATCGGGCATGGAGCTTCGATTCGCCTTATATTGGTCGTACATATCATCGCGAAACGTCTTTCCGGGCGCGTCAAAAACGACCACCAGTGGGCTGTTGGGGTAATCTTTTGCCAGTCGGCGAAGCATGCTGATGACTCCACGAATGGCTCCCGTTGGATGCCCACTCGTGCTTCGCAAATCGGGCAGGGCGTAGAATGCTCGAAACAGATAGGAAGATCCGTCAACAAGTACAACCGGACCATGGAGTTCTGCCGCCTTCGACGTTAGATTATCTGTCACGTTACGCTCGCTGTTTAAAGAACCGGTATCAATTATGGCCTCACTTGCACGACTTCTGCTAGAAAGTGTGCGGCGACAATCCGTCAGAGCACTGCCCTGGTGCCTGTGTGCTGGGCTCGTTGCGGCTGCGCCGGTTCCGTCTCATGCCAACGGTCGGGGGCCAGACGTGGTGGTGATCGCTGAAGAAAATCGCATGATTTACGAGTTCCGGCAGAACGGGCAGCTGCGCATGATTCGCATCGTGCCCTCTTTCGGCAAACCCTATTACCTTGTGCCGAAAGACCCCACGCAAGCCAATGGCGATTTGCGCCGGGTCGAAAGCTTGGTACCAAGCTGGGTGCTTTGGGAATTCGAGTAACCCCAAACGCATTCCCTTATCCTTTCGCCACCTAACGCTTCTTCCGCGTTAGGTAATCGACGATAGGGCTACCGAGCCTGGAGAAGGTAAAGGCCAAAGTAATCGCGCTCATCCAGCCAATGTTTGAGACAACGGAACCCAGACCGCTCTGCTAACGCAAGGAATTCTGAAGGCATGTACTTATAAGAGTTCTCGGTATGCAACAACTCCCCGGCATCAAAGCTAAAGGCCGTTTCACCAATGTTCACCTGTTGGGCGCATTCGCTGCGCAAAAACATCTGGATACATCCTTGCTCCTCGTTGTACTTGGCCACGTGCTGAAACTGCTCGACGCGAAAGTTCGCTCCGAGCACTCGGTTTAGATGCACGAGCACATTAAGGTTAAATTCTGCGGTCACCCCGGCTCCATCTGCATAAGCCCGCTCGAGTACTAGAGGGTCTTTTTTACAGTCCACGCCGATGAGGAAGTAACCGTGAGGCCCAATAGTCGCGCCAACCCGCTGCATGAACTGGAGCGCCTGTGCCGGTTCAAAGTTGCCAATGCTGGAACCCGGAAAAAACCCCACTCGCGGCAGGTTCGCCACCTGGGTAGGCAACACCATGTTCTGGGTAAAATCCGCACAAACTGGAAACACATCCAGGCCAGTAAAATCAGCAGATAACACTTTGGCAGTGTTCAACAGGTAATCTTTGGAGATATCTACAGGCACATAGGCCGCTGGCGACAGCGCTTGCAGTAGCTGACGAATTTTTAACGACGAGCCACTGCCGTACTCAACTACGCAGCATCCCTTACCAATCCGTTCCGCGATTTCTGGTAAGTGCGCTGCAAACAAGGCCAGCTCGGTACGAGTTGGATAATACTCCGGCAGTTGAGTAATGGCCTCGAATAGCTGGGATCCTCGCTCATCGTAAAAGAACTTTGGCGACAGGCTTTTGGCGCTCTGATTCAGGCCGGTGCAAACCTCAGAGAACATGTCATTGAGCTCGGGCTGCAGATCCAGAAATGCAAATTGTTGACCGGCGCCACTCACAAATCTTGCGCCAGCCGAATTCCACTGAACTGCCAAGCGTCCTTGGGATAGAAAAAATTGCGATAGCTGGGGCGGATGTGACTTCTTGGCGTGGCGCATGAACCGCCTCTGAGCACCCATTGACTGCTCATAAATTTCCCGTTGTATTCGCCCAGTACACCGGGTAACGGGCGATATCCTGGATACGCTCCGTAGCTACTGCTGGTCCATTCCCAGACGTCTCCAAACATTTGCTTGTTCGCTCCGGTGCTTGCCACTGGCTGATACCTTCCGCTTTCTAAAAAATTACCGCTAATCGGCTGACCCTGGGCGGCGACTTCCCATTCAAATTCTGTGGGCAACCGGGCGCCAGACCAGGCAGCAAACGCCGACGCCTCGTAGCCATTGATATGCACGACCGGAGCGTCCAGCTGGAGCTTGGTTAAACCGCCATTTAGTTGGTATTCAAACCACTCATCATTGCAGCTTCGCCAATACAAGGGATGGTGCCGCGCTTGATTCTGTCTTGCCGACCAAGCCTCCGATAGCCATAAGTCCGGGCGGCTGTAGCCGCCATCGCGAATAAACGCCAAAAATTCACCATTGGTCACCAACCGGTTCGCCAGAGAGAACGGCGCGACGTATACCGTGTGACGAGGCAGCTCGTTATCAAAACAAAAGTCTGAGGTGGCGCCAATCTCCACTAAACCGGGTTCAAAAGCATCAAATCCCAGTGGGTTAGGCTCGAGCGGTTCAACTCCTGCCGCAGTTTCTGTGAGCTGAACTTCCTGTTGGAGTGACGGAAATAACGGGTTGTGACCAAAATTGTATTTGATGTCCGTTAATAGCAACTCTTGGTGCTGTTGTTCATGGTGTACCCCCAACTCGAGCCGCTGGCCGATCTCCGCCCATTGATGGTCTTTTTCAGCGGTCTCAAGGAATACGCAAAGAGCCGAATCGACGCGTTGCCGATAGGCCATGACTTGTTCCACCGTGGGGCGCGATAAGTTGCCTCGCTCGGCGCGGGGAAATGGTTCACCAATGCCGTTGTAATAGGAATTGAAAAGGTGCTCAAAATCTGGATGAAAGGCCTTGTAGCCCTTACTGAAGCTTTTTAACAGGAATGTTTCAAAGAACCAGGTGGTGTGCGCCAAATGCCACTTTGGCGGACTGGCATCAGGCATGGGCTGTACACCGAAATCCTCTGTCTCTAGCGGCGCGCAAAGCGCAACACTGGTTTCACGAGTTTCGAGGTAGAACTCTGCTGCTGTTTTGGCGCTCACAAACCCTGACGGTAACGCTGACACAGAAGATTGATCTTTCTCTGGCTGAGAAGAAGTGCCCGTGCTCATAGACCGCCCTAGTCAGGAAAGCTTGAAGAACCAACGGCGGCGCCGGCACCAAGCCAACTCGCCCATGACATGTCGAATGTCTTAGGCAGTTTGGCCTATGCCAGTTCCGCACTGTTTAGCGCGAGACAAACGGCCCTATTTCCCAGGCCTAAAACTGCGCCGCCAACGTTTGAAAAGTCAGCCTAATGGTCTCAGCATCGTGTGGCAACTTAATGAATCCGTGATAGTGCCCTTTTGGATTAACGATCACGATATTGCCTGTGTGGTCTACGGTGTAGGCGTTCTCTGGGGCGTCTATTGTCGCTGAGCCGGCAGTACTCAACGGTACTTTGGCAAAGGCCACGTTAAGCTGGCTGGTTAGCGTGACTAGGGCTTCCCTAGCCCCGGTTACGCCTAAAAACCTTGGGGAAAATGCTGTGGCATAACTGCCCAGCTGTTGCGGCGTGTCTCGCTCGGGATCGACGGAAACCAAAATTCCCTGGAACAACTCGGCCAATGCCGCGTCCTGGGATCGAAGCTCACGCTCTGCGGCCCCCAACACTGCCATGCTGGTGGGACAAACGTCGGGGCAATTCACGAAGCCAAAGAAGATAAAGCTCCAATGGCCTTCCAAATCCGATCGACGAAAAGGCTCGCCGGTGTGGGTTTCTAATTGAAATTCCGCTATGTCCCGCGGTTTAGGCAAAATAAATACGCCTTTCGCCCGCATTTCTTCTTCGGATAGCTGGGGCACCCGAAGTACGCTTACAACGAACATCACCAGCACAATGGAGATAAAAACTAAGCAGAGTAGAACGGTACTTTTAATCGTATTCACACGTTACGCCGAGATCGGTGTCATTTGAATGGGTGCCTTAAGGCTGATGCCCAAGAACAGGTAGTGATCTACCAACATCAGCACAAATAACGCGCCCAGGTAAACAATAGAGTAGCGAAAGGTTTCCATAGGTGCCTTCGCGTTGTTGTTACGAAGCAAGACGATGGACCAATACAAAAACCCCGAACCTAGGGCCAACGCGCCAGCAAGATAGATGGGTCCTGACATGGTAATGACAAAGGGTAGTACGGAAGCAACAACTAGCAGAATGGTGTAAAGCAGTATGTGCAGTCGCGTGAAAGCGTCACCGTGGGTGACAGGCAGCATCGGCATACCCACGTCGGCATACTCTTCTTTTCTCTCCAGCGCCAAGGCCCAAAAGTGTGGCGGCGTCCAGGCAAAAATAATTAACACCAGCAGCAGGCCGCCCGGGTCGACGCTATTGGTGACTGCTGTCCAGCCAAAAAGCGGTGGCGCGGCGCCAAAGATTCCACCGATGACGATATTTTGCGGGGTCGCTCGCTTCAGATACATGGTATAGATGAAGCCGTATCCGACCCATGATGCGAGGTTCAACCATGCGGTGAGGGGGTTTACCAAGAACCACAAAATAAGCATTCCGGCGACACCAGTGATCGCGCAAAACACGGACGCTTGTTGGTTCGTTACCCGGCCGGTGGCAACGGGTCGGCTGTCTGTACGCGCCATTTGCGCATCAATGTGCTGATCTGCAATGTGGTTCACCACCGCCGCGGAGCCCGCAACCAGCGCTATGCCCAAGCTGCCGAAAAACAGTGTGGCCATGGGGACCATGCCGGGAGTTGCCATAAACATACCGACCACGGCACAGAGCAACATCAACACCACAACGCGAGGTTTGCACATCTCCAGGTAGTCTTGCCATGTGGGGCCAGCGACCGCTTCGCTCATTGTAACTTGATACTCAGACATTGGGCTGCAGAGTTCGCAGCCGGGGCGCGAAGTTTATAGTAACCAGCACGAGCAGCAACAGGGCTCCCACAGTATTGTGTGCGGTGGCGTTAAGTAGCGGTAAAACCCAGACCACGTTCAAGATGCCAAGCGTGATTTGGGCAAGCAACGCCGCCAATAGCGTGTACCCTATTAGGGGCAAGTGCTTGACCAATTGAATTACTAACCCGCCGACAACGAAGAGCACCACAAC
>CAZWQK010000128.1:0-5864 GCA_964635835.1 uncultured Pseudomonadales bacterium | reverse complement strand
GTAGCGGTAGGCGATACCAAACACATTCAAATATTCGGTGGGGTTCCGGGTGCCGCTGAAACTTATTAGACTGAGCGGTTTCGACTCATCATCCTCGGTGTATTTTTTCAGGTAGCGCAACAGGCTTTGACGGTAGTGGTCGAGGATGTACGGATTTTCCGCCACAAACTCTGCCGTCTGACTTTCAATATTGGTCAAACTGCCCACGATGGCTGCCCGAAGATTCTCGATTTTTTCCGGCGAATCCGTGGGGCTGTAATCTACGATGGCGTCGATATTGCCCTGCTTGTGCAGCTCCGGCGCCGAGACGCCCACGTACTTGGCGCACTCCTGCCAGGAGAGGTTCAAACGCCGCGCAATGCTGGCCAAACCCGCCGGCTGAATGGTGCTAAACACCCCGTCGCGCAGGGACAAAATCAGGTTACTGGCCGCCAGCGGAATGGCACCGCCAGAGTAGCCAACGCCGAAAATGATGCCCACGTTAGGTACGTGGACGTTGCTCATAGCGGTGATCAGCCGAGAAATGCTGTGAGCCTGATTATTCGCGTTGGCCTCTTCGCCAGCGTCTGCTCCGGGGGTGTCCATGAAGGTGACAATGGGCATCACCCGTGCCGAGCACTCTTGAGCAAACTCCACCGCCATTAGGTGATGCTCGGGCATCCAGCTACCCAGTTCAGTGGAACGGTCCTGGGCGATAAAACCGATCTGCCGGCTCTGGCCGCCACCAAAGTCCATCTCCAAGACCGCTTGGTAGTAAGGGCCGCTGCTCTTTTCTTCCAGCAGCCGTCCAAGCTGACGGACAATTTCCGGCGCGGCCTTGCGTCCTTGGGCCTCGGCGGGGGCAATAACCTGCTCTACATAGGCATCGATATCCAGCGAGGCGATGTTTTCGTTGAGCTGATTGATTTCACGCTGCGAGAGCAATCCGGGAGCGGGTTTTTGTTCTGCATCGGTGTCGGGAAAGGAAGAAAACTCCTGCGCCAGGCTCTCCGCAATGAAGAACAGGCGATCGCCTTCAATTACTTGATTTGTCACGGTTTTGGACTGTCCTGAAAATGCGGGTACTCTAGCCACTCGTTAGAAAATGTGCAATTGAGCCTATGTCCAATCTCCGTGTCGCAATCCTCACTATTTCAGATTCCAGAACTCTGGCAGACGATAAATCCGGCGATTTACTCGCGGCTTTCGTCAAGGCGGATGACCACCAACTCTGTGACCGTCAGCTGGTGCCCGATGACCTTTACGCCATGCGCGCCACCGTGTCGGCCTGGATCGCCGACCCTCAAGTTCAAGTGGTGGTGACAACCGGGGGAACCGGCTTCACCGGCAGAGACAGCACGCCTGAAGCATTGACCCCGCTATTCGACAAGCACATTGAGGGATTTGGTGAACTGTTCCGGCAATTGTCCTACGACGATATCGGCACCTCGACCATTCAATCCAGAGCCCTGGGCGGCATTGCCAACGGCACGTTAATCTTCAGCCTGCCCGGCTCCTCGGGGGCCGTGAGCCTGGGCTGGGAAAAGATCCTGCATCACCAGCTGGACAGCAACTTTCGGCCCTGCAACTTTGCCGAGCTGATTCCACGGTTTTTAGAGCGCTAGTTGTAAAGCGCTAGCGCCAGCTGCACCCATCAGCCGATGTTGATTAGCGCTGAGTCACAGCAGTGGCATCCGGCGCTGGCTGCGAGGGGCCTACCCCAGTAAACTCTAGGTCTCATTTGCACACCACTGGTAGAAGACAACCCATGAGCGAACCCATTTACATTCTTGGTGCCGCGCGTACCCCTATTGGCAGCTTTCAGGGCACCCTGGCCGAGCAAAGCGCGCCCGAGCTGGGTGCCCACGCGATCCAAGGCGCATTGGCTAACGCCAACGCCGACCGCAGTGAGATTCAAGAGGTGATCATGGGTAACGTAGTCAGCGCCGGACTCAAGCAGGCCCCTGCCCGACAGGCCATGCGCATGGCGAACCTGCCCGATGGCGCTGCTGCTACCACGCTCAACAAAGTCTGCGGCTCCGGCATGAAAGCCGCCATGATGGCTATGGACCTGATCGCCGCGGGCAGCGCGGATACCGTGGTTGCCGGCGGTATGGAGAGCATGAGTAATGCCCCCTACCTACTGCCCAAAGCCCGGGGCGGTCTGCGCATGGGTCACACCAATTTACAGGACTCGCTATTCACCGACGGTTTGGAGGATGCAGAAACCGGCGGCTCCATGGGTTCTTTTGCCCAATCCACCGCTGACAGTCACCAACTCACCCGAGAAGCCATGGACGCCTACGCCATTGAGTCCGTGAATCGGGCACTGATGGCTATCGAAAAGCAAAGTCTTGCGGCGGAAATTTCTCCCATGGACATCGACGGCAACACGGTAAGCGACGACGAGCAGCCCGGCAAAGCCAGGGCGGATCGCATTCCGACTCTGCGCCCGGCATTCAAGAGCGATGGCACCATTACGGCCGCCAACGCCTCATCCATCTCCGACGGTGCATCGGCCCTGGTGCTGACTCGTGAAAGCAACCTCAACGGGCGAAATCCGCTGGCGCGCATCGTCGCCCACAGCACCCACGCTATTCATCCCAGCGAATTCACCCTGGCGCCCATTGGCGCTATCGAAAAGTTGCTGGAAAAAACCGGCTGGTCCGCAGACTCAGTAGATCTGTTTGAAATCAACGAAGCCTTTGCCATGGTCACCATGCTGACCATGAGCGCGCTCAATTTACCCCACGAAAAAGTCAACGTGTACGGCGGAGCTTGCGCCCAGGGTCACCCCATAGGTTCTACCGGCAGCCGCTTGATCGTCACGCTGGCTCATGCCATGCAACAGCACGACAAGAAGCGTGGCATCGCTGCCTTGTGCATCGGCGGCGGTGAAGCCACCGCAGTGGCCTTAGAGCGCGATTAACCAACAACCTTTGAGTTTTGCTCCCAAACATACCAAGATCACCAGCAGGAAGAAGCCGTGAGTCAACAGCGCACCCCTTTACCCATCATCGTTGGCAGTGGCGGCATTAGCCCCGCGGGACGGGTCTCCTTCAATCATGCCTACCGGCGCATGGTCTTGGACGCGCTGCCAGCGCAGAAGCGTATCGCCACGCTGACGAGTCTGGGGCGGCTCATGGGCCTGGGCGAAAATGTGGCCGACGAGGCCGTGGATCAGGCCATCCGCAATGGCACCTTGGTGCGCAAAATCGAACACTTCGATGTGGAGCGCGTGCCCTGGAATAACGCCATGACCTTGGGGGCCAACAATCCCGACGGCTACACCTTTCAAGTAGCCAAGCGGCAACTGCCCCAGCACATTCCCGACAATTGGTCGGTATCGGATGTGGACGACAAGCACGTGCTGGTGCATTGCCAAGGCGATTTGCACGTACTGACTCAGGACCTGCGCCCAAGCCGGGTCACCAGCGCTGGCCAGTTGCCCACGGGCTTTGACCCCGCGGCCCTGTACGCCAGCCGCAGCCATCCCCGCGGCCTGCAAATGTCTGTCTATGGCGCTTCCGATGCCCTGCGATCCACGGGTTTTGCCATCGACGAACTCAAAGGCATGGTGCGGCCAGATCAACTTGCCGTGTATTCCGGCTCCGCCATGGGCCAGCTAGACCAAGACGGCTACGGCGGCCTGATGCAAAACCCCTTCACCGGCAAGCGGCCCACGGCAAAAAACCTGGCCTTGGGCCTGCCGGAAATGCCCGGAGATTTTGTTAACGCCTACGTCCTCGGATCCGTTGGTGACACCGCAGGCATTCTCGGTGCCTGCGCTACGTTCTTGTACAACGTAAAACGCGGCATGGACGACATCCGCAGCGGCGCTAAGCGGATTGTTATTGTTGGTAACGCCGAAGCCCCGGTCACACCCCCGGCCATTGAAGGTTACCGCACCATGGGCGCCCTGGCCGAGGATGAAGCGTTGATGGCACTGGACAACAGCGACACGCCAGACAATCGCCGTGCCTGCCGCCCCTTCTCCAGCAACGCCGGCTTTACCCTGGCGGAATCCTCGGTATGGATTGTGCTCATGGACGATGCTCTGGCACTGGAAAGTGGCGCGCAAATTCTAGGGTCCGTCGGAGACGTTTTTGTCAACGCCGACGGCTATAAAAAATCCATTCCCGCACCGGGCATAGGCAATTACGTTACCGTAGCCAAGGCTATGGCATCGGCCCGTAATTTGCTGGGAGAGGACGGCTTACGCACCAGCACCTACATGCACGCCCACGGCACGGGCACCCCGCAAAATCGCGTCACTGAATCCGCCATTATGAGCGAATTGGCCAAGGTCTTTGACATACCCAGCCTGACCATTGCCGCCATTAAATCCTACGTCGGTCACTCCCTGGCGCCTGCCGGCGGCGACCAGCTGTCGGCGATTTTAGGCGCGTGGCAGGACGGCATCGTACCCGGCATCAAAACCATCGACCACATTGCCGATGACGTAGCCAAGGATCGGCTGCACTTTCCCCTGCAGGATGAGGAACGCGACATCGCCACCATGCGCGGTGCTTTTGTTAACTCCAAGGGCTTTGGCGGCAACAACGCCACAGGAGTTTTCCTGTCTCCCGGGCAAACCGAACAAATGCTGGAGCGACGCTGGGGCGCCAGTGCTCTGACCCAGGCCCAGCATCGGCGGGACAAAACCTTAGAGAACGCGAATGCATACGATCAGATCGCAGACGGCGGCCGCATGGCGCCGATTTATCGGTTCGGCAAAGGCGTACTTGACGGCAAAGATCTCGACATCAGCCCCAGCGCCATAACGATTCCAGGCTTCCCTCACCCCATCGAGCTGAATCTGGATAATCCTTTCGAGGATATGACCTAGCCCACGGTTCAACGTTAGATCACTACTTTCAGGTTGGGGCGTCTGGCTGGGGCTGTTTCGGCTCACCTTTTGGCGAGCAGCGATAACCTAGTGCAAAGGCTGGTCTTGTTGAGACGTTAGTTCGCCAATGCGCTCTTGGGCTCTGGCGACAATGTCGGGATCGTCACCGGTCTCTACGCACAGCAGAAAGCTGGCCAGCGCCGCATCCGCATCACCCATCTGCTGCTGATAGTTGCCGCGCTCAAAATGCACCAGGCTCTTCAGTTCGTTCTCTTCATGGACAATGGCCAGCTGAAAATCCGTAGCCGCCAACGTCGCCTGCCAGTTACCCAGCTGCAGGTAGTAAGCCTTCAGGTTGTTCAGCATCCGAAACCCCAAAGTGGCCGGCGTGGCCTTCATCAACACCTGATCCAGAGAATAGCCCTTGGGCAGTTGCAGACTGTTGGGGTCAATCACCACCAGCGCTAAAGGATCAACCAAATCGCCCTGCACCCGCAACAGAAAGTGGCCTGGATAATTGACGCCGTGGGCTTCAAACCCTAACGCCTTGGCCAACGTAATGATCAAAACAGCAACCACGATAGGCAGGCCCTGACGCTGCTGCAGCAGCCAGTCGATACTGCTATGAGTTAGGTCTATCCCCTCCAAGGACCATTGCGCAAAACCCTGACCACGCAGAAAAGCAAGCAGCCCCTCCAGGTCCATCACACCCTGAGATCTAGCCGCGGCCAACAAGGATTGAATGTGTTCTTGGACCCTGGCTCTATCCATTTGTGCGTCGATGACTTCCGCCACCAGCAGCGCCGCATCCAGCTCCGCCATCGAGTCGCCGGACAACTCGTTAAAACCCTGGATCAATTGTCGGTGGCTGCAGTTTGCGTCGCTGGCATCCGTCATGGCAGGTAACCTCTTTCCAGTCGTAGCTAATGTTCGCGGGTTTTGCTGAACACCACGTCTGGCCAGCGGTCTTGGATAACCTGCAGGTTCACACGACTGGTGGCCAAATAAGTCAGATAACCGCCGCCATCAATGGCCA
>CAZWQK010000127.1:0-5897 GCA_964635835.1 uncultured Pseudomonadales bacterium | reverse complement strand
CGCGATAGCCAGTCAAAGCCAACCAACGGCCTTGGTGTTTACGCGGCAAAAAACCGCGGCCCAGGCGCGTTCGGCCCAAGCCTTTAGCGACATTGAAAGAGGCGGGTACATCCTGCATGAGCCCGAGGCGGATCCCCAGGTGGTCTTGATCGCCACCGGTTCAGAGGTAGCCCTGGCCATGGACGCCGCGTCCACTTTAGCTGCCCAAGGGGTCGCTGCACGGGTTGTTTCCATGCCCTGCGTCGAAGTTTTTGCTGCTCAAGACGCGGCGTATCGAGAAGCGGTTTTGCCAAGCGCCGTCAGAGCACGAGTAGCCGTGGAGGCGGGCCATCCGGATATCTGGTTTAAGTATGTTGGGCTTGACGGGGCTGTAGTCGGGGTCGACCGCTTTGGTTTGTCTGCGCCAGGTGCTCAGGCCCTAGAGGAAATGGGCATTAATGCGGAGCATGTGGTAACCGAAGCCCTGAGCGTTTTGGGCAGGTAATCGCCAAGGCACAGGTCCAAGGCACAGGTCCAAGACGCAGGTTTTGCAGGTGAGCCCCGGCGCGCCTTGGTAATATCGGCGCAGTCAGTGCACACAACGATAATTCAAGATTGGAATGACCATGAATCTACCGCCAATCAAGGCGATGTCCGAGCTTCAGCTGCACGGTAAACGCGTGCTGATACGCGCGGATCTCAACGTGCCTTTAAGCCACGGGCAGGTTGCCAGCGACACCCGAATTCGCGCATCGATACCTACTATTCAGGCGGCCTTGGCGCAGGGGGCCAGTGTGGTGGTGATGTCACATCTGGGGCGGCCGCTAGAGGGCGAATTTGATGCTGCCAGCTCGCTAGCCCCGGTTGCCGCAAAGCTGGGCGAGTTGTTGGGCAAAAGCGTTGAGTTGCTACCCGAGCTGGATCAATGCAAGACCGTTGCAACCGGTCATGTGGCTTTACTGGAAAATGTGCGGTTTTTGACTGGGGAAAAAGCCGACGACCCTGATTTGGCCAGGCGCATGGCAGAGAGCTGCGACGTGTTCGTGATGGACGCCTTTGGCACCGCGCATCGAGCCCAAGCGTCTACCCACGGTGTGATTTTGCAGGCGCCTCAAGCGTGTGCCGGACTGCTTTTGCAGGCCGAGCTCAATGCGTTTGAACAAGCTTTGGCCCAACCCGCCAAACCCATGGTGGCGATTATTGGCGGCGCAAAGGTCTCTACGAAGCTTGAAGTCTTAGGCTCTTTGGCCTCCATTGCGGATAGCATTATCGTTGGCGGCGGAATTGCGAACACCTTTATTGCAGCCGCCGGCTACGAAGTCGGCAGCTCTCTATACGAAAAAGATCTGTTAGATCATGCGCGCGGTATTGCTGAGCAGGTAGATATTCCCATCCCGGTGGATGTGGTGGTGGCCAAGAGCTTTTCCGCCGACGCTGTCGGCGTGGTCAAGCCCATCAACGAAGTTCAGCCGGACGATATGATTTTGGACATTGGGCCCATAACCGCTCGAGCCTGGGCCGAGAATTTAATGGAGGCCAAAACCATTCTTTGGAATGGCCCGGTGGGTGTCTTTGAGTTTGCCCAGTTTGGTCAAGGCACTAAGGTTATCGGTGAGGCTATTGCCTCAAGCAGCGCGTTTTCCATTGCCGGCGGAGGCGACACGCTTGCAGCGGTAGAAAACTACGGGCTAGAAAACCGCATTTCCTATATCTCAACCGGCGGTGGTGCGTTTTTGGAATTGGTAGAAGGTAAAGTCCTGCCAGCGGTGGCGGCCCTGGGCGCTCGAAGCGCGGAATAAGATGGCGCGCGGCGGCGCGCACTAACAGTTTAGTTAATTGGAGACAAACATGGCACTGATAAGCATGCGCCAGCTCTTGGATCACGCGGCGGAGAACGATTACGGCGTTCCGGCTTTTAACGTCAACAACCTAGAGCAGATGCGCGCCATCATGGAGGGTGCGGACGAAACCAACAGTCCGGTGATTGTTCAAGCCTCAGCGGGAGCGCGAAAGTACGCGGGCCCCAACTTTCTCCGCCATCTCATGCTTGCGGCGGTGGAAGAGTTCCCCCACATTCCGGTAGTCATGCACCAAGACCACGGCGCGTCGGCAGACGTGTGCCAGCGTTCTATTCAGATGGGATTCACGTCGGTGATGATGGACGGCTCGCTCCTCGAGGATCAAAAGACACCGGCAGATTACGAATACAATGTTGACGTCACCCGCCGAGTGGTGGCCATGGCGCACGCGTGTGGTGTTTCCGTCGAAGGCGAACTCGGCTGCCTTGGGTCTTTGGAAACCGGCACTGCCGGCGAGGAAGACGGTGTTGGTGCCGAGGGCGTGCTGAACATGGATCAGCTGTTAACGGACCCGGAAGAAGCCGCTGATTTTGTCGCCAAGACCGAAGTGGATGCCTTGGCCATTGCCATTGGTACATCCCATGGCGCCTATAAGTTTAGCCGTCCACCCTCTGGCGACATCTTGGCCATCGAACGCATCAAGGCCATTCATCAGCGTTTGCCCAATACTCATTTAGTCATGCACGGCAGTTCGTCCGTGCCCCAGGAGTTGCTGCAGGAGATAAATGCTCACGGGGGTGAGATCGCCGAAACCTATGGTGTCCCGGTGGAGGAAATTCAGCAGGGCATCAAGCACGGCGTGCGCAAGGTCAACATCGACACCGACCTGCGCCTCGCTTCTACGGCGTCCATTCGTAAGTTCCTGGCAGCCAATCCCGAGGAATTTGATCCGCGCAAATACCTGGCGGTTTCTCAGCAGGCCATGAAGGCCGTGGTGGTCGCGCGCTATCAGGCTTTTGGCACAGCGGGCCAGGCCGATAAGATTCAAGCCAAATCTCTCGAGGCCATGTTTTTGGATTACGCCGCCGGGGGTCTGGCCCCGAAGATCGCCTAAGGCCCCGTCTTGTTTGAACTTGCAAAGCGCGGACAAGGCACCTTCGACGATGCCGCCCTGATACAAAGCCTGGCCGCACCGCCAGTGGATCAGGGAACATGGTGCGAAATCGACGGTAGCTTATTCGACCAGTACAACGCCTATTACAGTCTCGACTTCAACGCCCTTGGCGCGTCCCGCTCCTATGGTGTGGTTGCAGTGGGAGACGAACGTATTTTCACGCAAACCTTTGTGCCTGCGGGTGGTGCGCCGGTAGCCTGGGCGCTGGTGTGTCACGGCTACTACGATCACATGGGTCTATACGGTCATCTGATTGGCCGCCTGCTGGAGCGCAACGTGGCGGTGGTTGGATTCGACCAAATCGGCCACGGGCTCTCTACTGGCGCCCAGGCGACCATCAGCGATTTTCAGTGCTACATTCCAGTCATCGAGGCAGTGCATCAACTCAGTAAGCGACTTTGTGGCAACTTACCCCTGCACTGGTTCGGTCAAAGCATGGGCGGCGCCCTGACCATGGAGTATTGGCAGCAGCAGCGCTTGGCCCAACAGTCTCAACCCACCGGGGAAATGGTGCTGTTGGCGCCCCTGGTGCGGCCCTATGCTTGGATAGCAATGCGGTGGGTTTTTGAGGTGGCCAAACGGCTGGTGGACCATCGGCCCAGAGACGTGACCACCAATATTGATAATCCAGAATTTGTCACGCTACTGACCCAAGATCCCCTGCAGGCAAAAACATTGCCTGTGGCCTGGGTAAACGCCATGGTGAACTGGTTTCATCAATTTGAGGCGGGGCCGCCTTCGGTGCTCTCACCCAAAGTTATTCATGGCTACGGCGATCGCACCGTGAGCTACCGCTACAACCTGCCAGTGCTTGAGCGACTGTATCCTCAGGCGTGGGTGCACGTTGTGCCGCCCGCCCGCCACCACCTGGTCAATGAAGTGCCAGAAATTCAAGCCGCCATATGGGCATGGTTAGATGTGGCCTGTGACTGGCAGAAAAGTCCGGGAGAAAGTAATGCTGGCTGATGTATTGGCACCCAAGCAGATAAAGGAAGATGCAGAGAGCCTGCAGATATGGGGTAAAGACTGGACCAACGGATTTGTGGTCGCGCCAAGTGCCATCGTTTTTCCTGAGAGCCTAGAGCAGCTTCAGGATCTGGTGGCCTACGCCCGGGCGAATACTGTCAAGCTAGTACCGTCTGGGGGGCGCACGGGTCTTTCCGGCGGTGCGGTAGCCAGCCAGGGCGAGATCGTGGTGTCTTTTGACCGCATGAACAAGATTCTGGATTTTTCTGCCAAGGATCGCATTGTGACCTGCCAGGCCGGCTTAATTACCGCCAACCTCCAGGCATTTGCCGAAGAGCAAGGGCTTTTTTATCCGGTGGATTTTGCGTCCTCGGGCAGCTCCCATATTGGCGGCAACGTGGCCACCAACGCCGGCGGCATCAAAGTCATTCGCTATGGCCTTACCCGAGACTGGGTCGCGGGCATGAAGGTGGTGACTGGCACCGGCGCACTGCTGGATTGCAATGCAGGTCTGATCAAGAACGCCACCGGCTACGACTTTCGACACCTGATGATTGGCTCCGAGGGTACCTTAGGCCTGATTGGTGAGCTGGATATGCACCTGGCTCCCCAACCTCAGCCGCAAATTGTGATGGTTGTCGGCGTTCCCCAGATCACCGACCTGCTGAATATTCTGCACGCCTTTGGCGACAAGTTGACGCTGTCCGCATTCGAGTTTTTCTCGGATCTGGCCCTGCAAAAAGTTCAGGCACATCGACAACTGCCAGATCCGCTGGCTAGCCGAGTGGAAAATTACGCTTTACTGGAATTCGACGAGTCGGATCTGACTCAAGCTGAAAGGGCCTTTGCCCAATGTTTGGAGGCAGGCTGGCTTGTTGATGGCGTGGTCAGCCAGTCCCAAGCCCAGGCCGCTGCCCTGTGGCAGCTGCGCGAGGGCATCTCCGAAAGCCTGGCCCCCCACACCCCCTACAAAAATGATCTGTCCGTTCGCATTAGCGAGGTTCCAGCGTTTCTTGCCGACGTGGATCAGTATGTCAGCGAGGGTTACCCCGACTTTGACGTGTGTTGGTATGGCCACATTGGGGACGGCAATCTGCACCTGAACATCCTGCGGCCAGAAACCATGTCCGTAGAGGAATTTTTCCGCCATGGCCACGCTATGAGCCCCAAAATCTTTGAGTTGGTGCAGGCGCGGCGGGGCAGTATTTCTGCAGAACACGGCGTCGGGCTGTTGAAACGAGATTTTCTTGGCTACAGCCGCAGCGATGATGAAATTGCCCTCATGCGTGGTTTAAAAGACCTGTTCGATCCAGATCAGATTCTGAATCCGGATAAGTTACTGCCGCTGGCAGATCTTTAACTCTGACAGGTAGAAAGTCGTGTCAAGCAGTGGATGGCCGGCGGCACGTTAAACCGGCCTGCAAACGACCTATTGTGAAATTCGTCACACCGACGATGCATCGATGTCGATTACGCTTGGTCTTGGCTTGAGCTCGGCAAACAAATTACGGAATCTTTGGTGCCTAACTCATATAGCTAGTGATTGCGTCATTAGGGCAATAAGTGGCGTTTGCTAGTTTAGTTGCAGGGCTACAACTGGCAGCGGATCAATGTTGGTGAAATTGCGAAAGCGTCTCTCGCAGCCGCTAGCAACTTGCGTTTTACGATCTAATTAAATTGTTAGAAGTTATGATTGAGTAGGTCAGTTGTGAAGCCGTTGTATTGGGGTTTCGCCTGAAAAGAGCGTCTCGAATAGGCGTGTTGTGTTTGACTAGCGACAACAGAAAACGACGGTTGGAACATCCATTTAATAATAGAAATATTGCCCAAAGGTGCCGTCTTCTTCGCCAGTTGGTAGTGGTTTGGCGGCGGATATAACTTGCAGAGATATTTTTAAAGCCACCGACTGATATATTGTACTCCCCCCGCAAAATAATCGAGTTTTTAAGTAGAGACTTTTACGATGTTATCAGTAGGAG
>CAZWQK010000126.1:0-5907 GCA_964635835.1 uncultured Pseudomonadales bacterium | reverse complement strand
CTCTACCGGTGTTTTAGTTTACAAGCCCTTAGGGAGCCACTGTGACCGGATTGCTTTACGTCCTGGTAAGGTTGGGTGACTGTCAGTGCTGAGAAGCCAGAAGCGTATTATTTAACATAATATATATTATGCGAAATATGGCCTTGGTCAGGAACCAAATTTTCTGAGTCTGGAACTTGTGGACGCCATTGAACGTCACTGATGGCCGGGAAACTTCCGCGAAATTGAAAGCGCTCTCTCCGTCAACCACTCGGCTAATGGCAAAACATGGCATTCAGAGAGGAACCTACGTCAAGGCGGGCTAAAGGTGCGTGCACCAAAAAATAACGCGCGCCCAATGAAGAATTCACTGACGGATGTATAATCCCGGCGGCAAGCTGAAAAAAACAAGCATTAGAAACGATAGCCGGGCTGATATTTTGACCAACGAATCTAACTTAACTGTCACCTTTTGGGGTGTGCGGGGATCTACTCCGGTTCCAGGGCCCGAAACCGCACGCTATGGCGGCAACACGCCCTGTGTGGAAGTTAGAGCCAATGATTCAATCTTAGTGTTGGATGCTGGTACCGGCATTCAAAGTTTTGGCCGCGCTATGGCTAAGCTTGGGGCTAAGCTTGGCGACCAGCCGATTAAGATGGATTTGTTTTTGACCCACACCCACTGGGATCACATCCAAGGCCTCCCTTTCTTCCAGCTTGCCTACGATCCGCGTAACGAGATCAACATCATCGGACCGAAGCGCGAAGGAACCCAACTGATCGATTGTCTTGAACGACAGATGTTGCCGCCGAACTTCCCGGTGCCGTTTTCCCTGCTTCAAGGCATTAAGTCGGTCACGGAGATTAATGCCGGCGAGACCATGACCTTTGGCGACGCCACGGTAACTGCTCAACTACTCAATCATCCCAACGAAAGCATGGGCTACCGAATTGAATGCGGCGATAAATCCCTGGCCTATTGTCTGGATCATGAGCATGGCGATGCCGAGGAGATCCATCCCGGATTGGCCGCTCTAGCACGCGACACGGACATGTTGGTGTTCGACGCGGCATATAGCGACGAGGAGTACCCCAGCTTTCGCGGTTGGGGGCACTCCACTTGGCAGGAAGGCTATAAAACCGCCCAGGCACTTAACGTGGGAACCCTAGCTCTGGCCGGATTTAACCCCGGCGTCGTCGACAGCGACCTGGATGCTATCAAGGCCAAGGTCGACAAGCTGCCCGGCTCCGTTGTCATTGGCACTGAGGGCCAAAAATACACGCTGTAAAGGGGCTATCCTTTTGCTGACTTCCCACGAAAACGGCTAACAAAACAGATATGGAAACGCCCGAAGTTGCAGAGATCGTAGCGCAGGTCATTCCCGACCTTGAAGCCGACGAGATACAGACCCTGATCGGTATCATGGAACAACGCCAGGCTCAGGCCGGAACCATAATGCTCTCCCAGGGGGATACTGGCCGGGAACTGCTACTGCTCCTGAACGGCGAGTTCTCTGTGTTTTACAAGTGCCGGGTTAATCTCGCTACGGTGGCCATGAACATTGGTAATTTCCCCGGTCCCGGACTGCTGGGCGAGGTAAACCTAGTCCTGCATGCCACGCGCACCGCCACCGTGGTCTGCCGCAGTGAATGCGACTACCTCTACCTGGATGCGGAGACCTACGACAAGATCGTCCTGGAGCACCCGCGTATTGCCATCAAAATCGTGACAAAGATCGCATCCATTATCCACAATCGGGCCGAGCAGACTCGGCGCACCATGTATCACAATCTCATCAAAGAAAGTTCAAGCGCCTCTGTTGGTATCAGTCGTTTAGGCCGCTGGCTCGGCAAGTGGACTCGAATCTCTGACGACATGAGCAAACGCTTGTTCGGCAGCTTCGAAGGCGAGAACTTCAACAGCTAGTCATCTCCAGAGCCGTAAACCGCGGGCACAAAAAAGGCGGGGGTTTACCGCCTTCCTTGCCGACCCTGAAGGGTGCGATTCTCGCTCCGTTACAGCCCTAGCACCAATTTAGACATGATGTTGCGCTGAATCTCGTTGGAGCCTGCGTAAATGCTTACCTTTCGAGTATTAAAATACTTTTGGGCTACGCCATTGGACGCTTGCGGGCCGATAGGCTGGAAGTTATCACCCGGTGCCGGCGTAGATTGATCCAGCGGAGCGGCGTAGCTGCCTGCGATCTCCAGCGCAAGTTCGGTAACAGCCTGCTGCAGCTCGGTACCACGGGTTTTTAAGATAGAGCTCTCTGGGCCAAGATTCTGCCCTGCCGCCAAGGCACCCAAAATCCGCAGTTCCGTCGCTTCCATGGCAAGAATCTGCACTTCCACGTCGTTGAATTTCTTCATAAAGTCAGGGCTATCCGCAAATGACTGCCCTGATCCGTCCTGCTCTGCCGCTGCAGCTTGCTTGAGGTGCGACATGGCTCCTTTCAGGCCCGGTGAGTAGGCATTGCCGCGCTCGAATTCCAGCAGATACTTGGCGCAGGTCCAGCCCTTCCCCTGCTCACCAACCAAGTTCTCCTTGGGCACCTTAACGTCTTCGAAGTACACCATGTTGATTTCCTGGAAGCCCTCGGCAGGTGTGTCCAGAGTGATAATGGGTTTAACCGAAATTCCGGGGGTGTTCATATCAATCAGAATGAAGCTGATGCCCATCTGACGAATATCTTCGTTACTGGTTCGCACAAGGCAGAACATCCAGTCCGCGTATTGGGCCATGGTGGTCCAGGTTTTGACGCCATTGACCAGATAATGGTCACCCTTGTCCTCTGCTTTGGTTTTCAGCGACGCCAGGTCAGACCCTGAACCAGGCTCAGAGTATCCTTGGCAGAACCACACATCGGAGTTCAAGATCGGCGGCAGGAACTTAGCTTTTTGCTCATCGGTGCCAAACTTCATAATCACCGGAGCCACCATGGTGATGCCAAAGGGCACTACTCCGGGGGCACCAACGCGAGCGCGCTCGGCGTCAAAAATATAGCTTTGGGTGGGAGTGAACGCCGCGCCACCGTATTCCGCGGGCCAGTTCGTTGCTGCCCAACCTTTTTCTGCGAGACGCTTCTGCCAGCCCACAAGGTCTTCCTTGGATAGCTTGCCAAGGGCGCTACGGCTTTGCTTGTCGCGCAGTTCCTGAGGCCACGCCTCGTCCAAGAAGCTGCGGACTTCTGCCTGAAATTCCCGATCCTGTGCTGAAAAACTTAAGTCCATGAGTACTGATCCTTTACTAGTATGAATATCATCTTGGCTCAGCCGCGGGCGGCCGGGCTTTGCATTAATTTCTGGCTTGATCCACGAGAGACTTGCCCACTACTCGAATGGCAAGCGTTTCCTCGGCACCCTCAAAGATTGAAAGCACACGAGCATCGGCGAAATAACGGCTTACGGCAACTTCTTCCGCGTAACCCATTCCGCCATGAAGCTGGACACCCTCTCGGGTAACCCACTCAGCGGCTCGACAGGAAAACAGCTTTACAAGGCTGGCTTCCATTTGTCCCAAACCTTGATCCATTAACCCGGCTACGTGGGCGGTGAAAGCCTTGCATGCCGTGATCAACGCCCCCATCCGGGCGAGCTTCGCCAGCGACAATGGGTAGCTCGCCACAGAACGGCCGAACACCATGCGATCTTGGCTGTAGCTGACGCTTTCTTCAAAGGCTGCGCGCATCAGACCGCACGCGCGGGCAGCGGTCTGTAAGCGTCCGCCCATGAAGCCGCGCATGGTGAAGTAGAAACCCTTGCCTTGGCCGGCTTCGCCGCCAATCAGGCAGTCATTCGGCACAAAAAAGTCCTCGTAAGACATTTCAAAGGAGTGCATGCCCCTGTAGCCCAAGGTTGGGATGGCCCGGCCAGTCATACGACCGCCTTGGTCCTGCTGGTACTCGAAGTCGTGGCCATCGTAGCTGGGCTTTTCCACCACAAACAGCGACAGGCCCTTGTGTGCAGGCTTGGCGTCGGCATCGGTACGGGCCAGCACCAGCAGCGCACCAGCGGCACCAGCGTAGGTGCACCAGGTTTTGCCGCCGTTTAGATGCCAGCCACCGTCAGTTTTTGTTGCCTTGAGCGCAACTGAGGCCACGTCTGAGCCCGTATTGGGTTCCGTGACTGAGACAGCGCACAGGGTTTGGCCAGAGGCAATTTGCGGGAGCCAGCGTGCTTGCTGGTCGTCTGTCCCACCCTCCAGGAGCGCTCTGGCCATAATTTCTGGGCGCGTGATTAAGCTCCCCGCCGCCCCTAGGGATCCTCTTGAGAGCTCTTCAGTGACGATGACCATGCCCATGCTGTCCTCAGTGGCGTCAGGCTTTAACCCCCCAAAACGCTCGGGTACGCTCAGGCCAAATACCCCCATTTCTTTCAGCGGTTCTAAAATTTCGGCGGGCACGAGCAAGTCTTTGCGGTGAACTTCTTCGGCTAACGGCTTCACTACCTCATCGGCGAATTCTTTAAAGGTATCGCGAATGATGCGTTTTTCATCGTCCAGCAGCTCGTTTGCCAGGCCTTGGGTTAAATACTGTTCGCCCAAAGCGGCGATGTTTTTCGGCGCTAGGCATTCTTGCAGAGCTTCCAGGCACGGTAGCTCCGCTGCGGTGAGGCCAAAGGTCTGAGGTCGCACCGCGAATTTCTGGGTGATCGACACAATGGCGCTGGCGCAAAAATATCGGCACGCCGCTTCCAGCTCAGGCTCCTGCTCGGCTTGCTGGACAAAGGTCCGCGCTGCCAGCAGTTCAGCCTGCACAAAGGCGAGGTCGTAGAGCTCAATCTGCTCGTCGTCAAGGTTCCCATCCAAGTGGGCGCAAGCTTTTCTGACAAGACCGTCAAGGTCATCCAGGTACGGGGTAAAGCTGGATATGTTCATCGCCCAAGTATGCCCAATTCCTGCCACTGACGGTATTAGCCAAGGGGAGATATCCCGCGGCTTTTGTTCACCAAGTTAGACAGCCCAAGGCCCCCAATCGGCTTTTGCAGCGAGGTAAAAGCCCAGCCTGCAAAGACAACAGCGGTGCTTATTCGCGAACGCGCCGGTAGCCTACTTTTCCAGGGCCATTGATCTACAATGCAGTCATTCAGGCAGCACCGTGAGGGCCCCATCTTCTCGCGGTAGACAACCCAGGAAATACGATGATCGAACCCGTGGTGACCTACTTTACGGATCTTCAGCAGCAGATTTGCGAGGCGCTAGAGGCCTTAGACGGGCAAGAATCTTTCTCCCTGGAGCAAATTCGACCGCCCGCTGGCGGTCTTTCGCAGCCGCGGGTGCTGGCTGGTGGCCAGCACATAGAGAAAGCGGCGGTTCAATTCACGCACTCTTTGGGCAGCGCCCTGCCCCCCGCCGCCACCGAACGCAATCCGCATTTGGCCGGCAGCGCGTTTCAAGCCACAGCTATCTCGTTGATCGTCCACCCCTGCAACCCCCATGTGCCGATTACACACATGAATTTACGCTTCTTTTACGTAGAGGCTGACGAGCCTATGTGGTACTTCGGCGGCGGTTACGACTTAACCCCCTGTTATCCAGTGCCGGAAGACGTGCGCTCCTGGCACCAGACCGCGGCGGACGCCGTCGGAGCGCACTATCCGGCCTTTAAAGCCACCTGCGATGAGTACTTCTTTCTTCCTCATCGCAATGAGACCCGTGGCGTTGGCGGCATCTTTTTCGACGACTGGACCGAGGGCGGCTTTGCAGAAAGCTTTGACCTGGTTAAACGTGTGGGGGATTCGTTCCTGGCAGCCTACCAGCCGATTTTTCAGCGCCGCATGGGAACGCCCTTCGATGAGGCCCAAAGAGATTTTCAACTGTATCGACGAGGCCGCTACGCTGAGTTCAACTTGGCCATCGACCGAGGCACCAAGTACGGCTTGCAAAGCGGAAGGCCGGTGGAGTCGGTGCTGGCGTCACTGCCCCCTCTG
>CAZWQK010000125.1:0-5907 GCA_964635835.1 uncultured Pseudomonadales bacterium | reverse complement strand
GTTTTGGCGGCGCGGCTTTTGCTGCCGGGAGCGCGTATCAGGCAGAGGACTTTGCCGGCGTGGCGCTGTGGGTGCCGCCGGGTCAGGACGATGATGACGTTGATGCAAACGTCGCCAGTATTTTGACCCAGTGCGTAGCGCCTGAGCGTCTGCAGGAAGTGGGCACCGTATTGGCAGCGATGCAGGCCTATCACCCAGATACGCCCTGCTGGTACCTCCCATTGATTGGGGTAGACCCCCATCATCAGGGGCGCGGCTTGGGTGCAGAGCTAATGAAATTCGCGCTTGAGCGCTGTGACGCCGAAGGCTTGCCCGCCTATCTGGAGTCTTCCAATCCGGCCAACATTTCGCTCTACGAGCGTCATGGTTTTGAAATCATCGGACAAATTCAGGAGCAAAGTTCGCCGCCAGTGCACCCCATGTTGCGCCCGGCCCGGTAATCGCTGCCCGCCTTAGTGCAGGGGAGTCACTTGCGTGGTGCCTGAGTTAATTTGAGAAAGTGCCCGTCAGGGTGGCCCGGCCTAGCACGTTGGCTGCGTAGGCCTCTTCAAACTCACTGCGTGTCAGTGCATCCAGCCGCGTCATGGTGGGTTGGTCGGCGCTAAGGGCATACAGCGCAAACGTGTATGTGTGCACATTGCCCGGAGGTGGACAGGGCCCTTCATAGTCATTGCTGCTGGCGTAGGTCAGGCCTTCAACGACGTTGCTGGCGCCGTTTGCATCCACCAAGCTGCTGGGATCCACGTCTTCGGTGAGCCTAGTAATGGCACCATCGATATTGAACAAGTTCCAGTGCACGCAGGCGTTGGCATCGGTACCGCAGGGTGCGGTTTCGTCATCGACGATCAAGGCGAAGCGATGTACTCCGGCCGGAACGTTGCGCCAACTCAACTGCGGTGAGTAGTTCTTGCCGCCCAAACTTTCGCAGGCGTGAATGAGCGGCATGGCTGTGCCCGTAGCAAAGCCCGGCGCACTAAGCTGGAAGTCGTCAGTGTCATCGTTTTCCACTTGGATCAGTAATCCTATCGCCCCACTGGTGGCGTTGCCATCGGATGCCTGCACGGTGACTTCGTACAGGTTGTCGCCGTTGCTGTCCGAGGGCAATTCAAAGTCCGGCGTCTCAACAAATACAAGATCTCCGTCAGTGCCTAGGTTGAAGCGAGCGGCGTCGTCGCCGGATAGGGTAATTTCAACGCTGTCCCCGTCCGCGTCCTCGGCGCTAATGCGGGTCACAGTGGTTGTGTTCTCGATTACCGTGATGGTGTTAGGAACGGGAGCGATCTGTGGTGCTTGGTTGGCGCTGGTGGGGCTGGCGGCTCTGCCGCTGGCGCTACCGCCGCCGCAAGCACTGGCCAGACAAGTCAGTACAACCACCAGGGGCTGAAGAGCTTTCATACAGAGACCTCTGCTAACAATAAGTGGACGCTACATCTCAGGGCTGGCGAGCGCAAATCCACGTTTTTGTTGACAATATCATCCCTCGGGGCGGGGCTTTTGCCGGCGCTACAGGTGCCATTTCAGCGCTGCACGCGGGGTGGGGCTGAGGGCCGCTAACGGGGCGGCTGCCCCATTAGCAAGGTGAGAATAATCAGGCTAGTCGAAAAGCTCGCCGCCACAGGCGGACGCCGTGGTGCCGTGTTTCTCGAAAGCTTTAATGACGTTAGCGCCAGTTCGCCAGCGATGAACCTCATCGGGACCGTCCACCAATCGCTGGGAGCGAATGCCCGTATACCAGCGCGCCAGCGGCGTGTCGTGGCTGTAACCCAACGCGCCGTGGAGCTGCAGCGCGGTATCAACCACCTGATGCACCATATTCGCCAAAAATACCTTGGCGATGCCGTTTTCGTTGCGCAGGTCCATACCATTTTCAGCCTTGTAAGCGATGTGCAGCAGCATCAGACGAGCTTTATAAATCTCTGAGGCGCAGTCGGCCATCATCCAACGCACCCCCTGACGATCTGCCAGTCGCTCACCAAACGTGCTGCGTCCCACCACATGTTTTGCCGCCAGGTCTAAGGCGCGCTGGGCCATTGCCACATTGCGCATGCCATGGCGTAGGCGGCCGTAGGCCAAACGATGCTGGCCCATATTAAAGCCCTGACCCTGGCCGCCTAAAATATTCTCGCGAGGCACCCGCAGGTTTTCTATCTTGATTTCAGAGTGGCTGCCGCCAAGTTTCAGCCCAAGTTCTGAGTGGGGCTGCATGGTCTCGATGTTGCGGATGATCTCGTAGCCGGGATTTGGCAGCTCAACAATGAAGGTGCTGTACTGCTCATGCCGGGGCGCATCAGGGGCGGTCTTAGCCATGACCACGGCGATGTCGGCAACGCTGGCGGATGAGCTGAACCACTTCTCGCCGTTTAGCACCCACTCGTCACCGTCAAGAACCGCGGTGGTTTGCATGCCGGTAGCGTCCGCACCAGCGGCTTTTTCGGTCATGGAGTAGCAAATGCGTTTTTCGCCGTTGAGCAGGGGCTTAAGGAATTTCTCTTTTTGAAAGTCCGTGCCGTGTTCCAGCAGCGTCAGCATGGTGGCGTCATCAGGGCCTTGAGTATTCAGGGACAAAGGGCCTAAAAAACTCTCACCCAACTCCATTTGCACCAACGCATTGGCTAAGGGGAGCAAGCCCATGCCACCATGCTCAGCGGGAATGAAGGGACACCAAAGACCTTGGCTTCGGGCCTTGCTGCGCAGGCCAGCAAGGGTCTCATCAAAGTTTTCAGCCGTGCAGGCCTCTTCGGCCGGAAGACATTCACTTTGCACAAATGCCCGCACTTTATTGCGAATAGCCTTAGTTTCTTCAGGAATAGTAAAATCGATCATGTTCCCCCCAGGAAGTAAAATTTCTTTGCAAGCTGTAGCAATGTAGCACGATGCTATTTTCAGCGCCCTACCTTGTTCAATGGTCGAAGTATCGGTACAAACAAGGCTATCGAAATCAACTGGAGAGGAATGATGAGTGAAGCCGTAGATCTGGATAGCGATCTTTTTGAGTTAGCCATGTCTGCTCAGGCGCAGCCGTTGATGGACGCAGTGCAGCGTCACATCGCGGAGAACGTCGAGCCCATGGTCGAAGAGTTTTACGCCTTAAACAACGAAAAGACTGATCGCTGGAGCTGGCACCCGCGCCAGCTAGAGCTGTTAGAGGCAGCAAAAAATAAGGCCAAGGAGTCGGGTCTTTGGAACTTCTTTCTGCCAGATTCAGAAGCCGGCGAGGGATTAACCAATCTTGATTACGCCTACATTGCCGCTGAACTGGGCAAGGTGCCCCTGGCATCAGAAACTCTGAACTGCAGCGCGCCGGATACCGGCAACATGGAAGTACTGGAGCGGGTGGGTACACCGGCACAGAAAGAGCAGTGGCTAAAGCCCCTGTTAAACGGCGAAATCCGCTCGGCCTACGCAATGACCGAGCCAGCGCTACCCTCCTCAGACGCAAAGAACGTCAGTACTCAGGCGGTGCTGGATGGCGATGACTGGGTGATTAACGGCGAGAAGTACTACATCAGCGGTGCTGGAGACCCGCGCTGTAAAGTCATGATCACCATGGTGAAAACCAGTCCGGACGCTGCACCGAGCCGACAGCAGTCGCAAATTTTGGTGCCCACGGACGCTGACGGCGTGGAGTTACTGGAGGGTATGCAGGTGTTCGGTCAAGACCATGCGCCCCGAGGCCACATGCACATTCGCTTCAACAACGTGCGGGTGCCCAAGGAGAATATCCTGCTGGGTGAGGGCCGGGGCTTTGAAATTTCTCAGGTGCGCCTTGGTCCCGGGCGAATCCACCACTGCATGCGCTCTATCGGTAAAGCCGAAAAAGCGCTGGAGCTGATGGTTAAGCGCTCAGGTACCCGGGTGGCCTTTGGTAAACCCATCGCCAAACTGGGCAAAAACATTGAGGTGATCTCGCGAGCGCGCATCGAAATCAACGCCATGCGTCTGGCAGTGCTGCAGGCGGCCAAGGCCATGGACGTGCTGGGTAACAAAGAGGCCCGGGTTTACGTCAGCGCTGTAAAAGCCATGGTGCCGGAAAAAGTTTGCGAGATTATCGACGCCGCCATACAAATGCACGGTGCCACGGGTATCTCCCAATGGACGCCGCTGGCGACCATGTATACCGACATGCGTCACCTACGCTTTGCTGACGGTCCCGACGAGGTGCACCACATGGTGGTAGGTCGCGCTGAGCTGCAAAAGTACGACCTGTGGTAGCAGGGCAGGGTGGCTGCGGCATCGCCTTAAAGGGATCGTTACCTTAAAGGGTGGTACCTATTGTCTATAGTTCTGCGGCCAATCATCGCAGGGCACGATAGCTTGCGGCGTAAAGCTTGAGATCCGTGGGCGCAGTCTGAGACGACAGCTTAACGCAGACCAATGCCTTGGGGCGGTTGACGTAAATAAACTGGCCGTGAATACCGATGCACAGCATCTCGCCGAATCGGGCCAAGTCACGGGCACAGGCACTCATGCCCGCGCCCATATAGGGCGCACGCGTGGCGTCAACCACCACGTTGGCGTCGTTTTCGGGCCCCAAGGATTGCCAGAGTTCCTGGGTTAAAAAATCCACGAAGGAGGTGCCAGTGGCCCGAGCCACCACGGCGGCGCACAGGTTGGTGAGTACCGTGCGGTAATGGAAGTGTTCGCCTTCTTGCTGCTCTGTTTGGGTGCGGCGCTGGCAATATTCCAGCAGCGACTTGGGAGCCTGCTCGGTCTGCAGGTCTGGCCGCCAGCCTACCACGGCAGCGGTCATGTTGAGGGCGTTGGTAACGGTGGTGGCGCGAAAGGCGCCGTCGCTCAGTTCGGGCAGGTAATGGCCGACCAGTTGGCCAGGGTCCAAAGCACCCTGGTCAACGGCAATCCCCGCGGCCATGCCGACGAACGATTTTGATACCGAGTTCAGAAGGTGCCGGGTGCCGGCCCGCATGTTGTTGCTATACGCCTCAGTCAAGACAACCCCGTGCTGCACCACTAAAAAGGCGTCGGTGAAGGTGCTATCGAGAAAGTGTTGTAGTGGCTCGGTTCGACCACCCCCGACGGGATAGGCTATCTGGCTAAGATCCGTTAGCTGACTCTCCATGGGCGATGTCTCAGCGGCGCCCTTGGGAATCACTGCCGTGGCGAAAAGATCCGACATATGCTGAAAGCTGTGGCGGTTGTGAGGCGGCTGATTCCAGTTTGCTGTGGAGTAGCTTTGAGAAGTTACGTTTGCCTGCCTCTTTGTTTTGCTGTTGTGCCGCCGCCAAAGCTTCGCCACAGACAAAGTTAAGTCAAGGGCCTGTGATTTCAACCACGATGGCAAGAGCCATGACGCCAAAAGCGAAGCGAAGGCTTGCTGAATGTCGACCGGGATGGTTCTGCGCTGTTGGCTTATCTTGCCAATGCGATTCGGTCGGAACAGGATTAGGAACGGCACTCCATATGATATTTTTATGGCGTTATGTTCTGAAAGTCGTCAAGCCAAAAACGTGTTGCGCCAGCGACGGCTGCGGGCATGGCGATAAAGCCAAGTAGTAGCATCATGACGGTAATGCCTGCGCCAAAGCCCAGGCTTTTCACGCGCCGTTTGCCAAGGCGCCGGCGCTGTTCTTTGGGTTTGAGAGCGTGATTGCCCATGGGGTAGTCAGCGTACTCGATGACTAAAAACCACAAACCAAACAACATCCAGAGCAGGGCCGCTACGGCGTTGATGCCAGGAATCAGAAAAAGAATGAGCAGCGGAAGAGCCCATTTGAGAAAGTAGCCTATCTTGCCCAGTTCGCCAGCGATAGCCGGACCGATGGCGGCTAGGAAGCCAGTGTCGGCGTTGTCGGGCATTTTGCCAGTGAGTGCTTTTTCGACCCGGGCCGAGAGGGCTGCGTTGAAAGGGGAAGCAATGAAATTTGCGACTAGTGTGAACGAGAAGAACAG
>CAZWQK010000124.1:0-5914 GCA_964635835.1 uncultured Pseudomonadales bacterium | reverse complement strand
ACCCAGATGCCCAGATAAAAGAGGCCCAGGTAAAAGAGGCCCAGATAAAAGAGGCCCAGATAAAAGAGGCTTAGAAGGACTTTCGCAACCCAATCCGCAACAACAAAGCCTGGCCCACTCCGCCCCGCGTCCAACCCAGTGCCCAACACGCATCCTCAAGTCCAAAGCCGGTAGGTCGCCCCCCAGCAAAGCTTTCACGCTATGATTTGCGACAGTTGTAGCAACAGTTTTTATAGAGGACCACTGCATGAGCAGCCCGATATTCCTTGATTACGCAGCCTCGACGCCCACGGACCCCGGGGTCGTGCAGGTTATGAGTCAGCACCTGGCGATGGATGGAGTGTTTGCAAACCCAGCCTCTCGGGGGCACGTTTACGGCTGGCAGGCCGATGAAGCGGTGGAAACCGCTCGGGTTGATATCGCCAAAACGCTGAATGCTGATCCTAGAGAAATTGTCTGGACCTCGGGCGCTACCGAGTCGGACAATCTGGCCATTAAGGGATTGCTGGAGCGGGGAAAGCGGCTGGGACGCCTGCACCTGATTACCAGCACCATCGAACACAAGGCGATCCTCGACACGTTTGGGTGGATGGAAACCCAAGGGTTTAGCGTCACCTATATCAGCCCAGACGCCCAGGGCGTTGTGTCTGCTGAGGCAGTAGCCCAGGCCATTCGCCCGGATACCCTGATCGCCTCCATCATGCAGGTTAACAATGAACTGGGCAGCGTCAGCGACATTGGCGCTATCGCCAAAGCTTGTCGGCAGCGCGGCGTGCTCAGCCACACCGATGCAGCGCAAAGCTATGGCAAGGTGCCTGTTGACGTCAAAGCGCTGGACGTCGACCTGCTGTCTTTGTCCGGGCATAAGATCTACGGCCCCAAGGGCGTTGGCGCGCTCTACGTGCGCCGGGCCGAGGGATTAACTTTGGCTCCTCAGATTCACGGCGGGGGCCACGAAATGGGTATGCGATCGGGCACGCTGCCGACGCATCAGATTGTGGGCTTGGCAGCGGCGGCAAAGCTAATGCACGAACAGATGGAGGACGAAACCCGGCGTATTGGCGCGCTTAGAAACCGCTTTGCCAGTCATTTGGCGCAAATTCCTGAAGTCAGGTTAACCTCGAACCCAGAGGCCTGTATTCCGCAAATCGTCAACGTGGCATTTGGCGGTGTCGATGGCGAGACCCTGCTCCTTGCCTTGTCCGACCTGGCCATTTCTACGGGTTCCGCCTGCAACTCCACCAGCGTCGAACCCTCCCACGTACTGCGCGGTATCGGGTTGTCAGATGCCTTGGCCCAGGCGTCCTTGCGCTTTAGTTTCGGGCGCTACACCACCTCGGCAGACGTTGATCAGGCAACCACCCATCTGGCAGCCGTGTTGGGGCGATTGCGTCAGTAATCCCCATGCGTATAATACGCGCCCTCGAAGCTCAGTAAGCCCGAGTTTTTATTTAAAAATTAGATACATAGGAAGTTTTTTGCCGGTCTGTGATGCCAGCGTTTCGATGTGTCAAAAACGGAGACCACCATGGGAATGGAGCGAACTTTTTCGATTGTTAAGCCAGATGCGGTAGCGCGAAATTTAATCGGCGAAATCTACTCGCGCTTTGAAAAAGGCGGGCTGCGAATTGTCGCGTCCAAAATGCTTCAGTTAAGCGAAGCACAAGCTGGCGGTTTCTATGCCGAGCATGAAGGCAAGCCGTTTTTTGCCGACCTTTGCAGCTACATGCGCTCCGGCCCGGTCATGGTGCAGGTTCTGGAAGGCGAAGACGCCATCGCCACCAATCGCCGTTTGATGGGTGCCACTAACCCGAAAGAAGCCGATCCGGGCACCATTCGTGCGGACTTTGCCGAGTCCATTGATGCCAATGCCGTGCACGGTTCCGACAGCCCGGAGTCCGCGGCAAGAGAAATTGCCTTCTTCTTCAACGACGACGAAATCATCGATCGCACCTAGGGCGCTAGCCTTAGGAGCCTCAGGGACGTCCGCGTGACCAGCAAACACAATCTTTACGGGTTGGATCGGGGTCAGCTTGAAACGCTGTTTACCCAGATCGGTCTGCAGGCGTTTCGAGGCAGGCAGATGATGAAGTGGGTCTACCACCAAGGTCTTGAGGACTTTGGCGGCATGACGGATCTGCCACTCTCCGCCCGCCAGTGGCTGCTGCAAAACTGCTGCCTTGATCTGCCAGAGATCCACGAGCGCTTTATTTCCAAGGACGGCACCGTTAAGTGGCTACTCAAAGTCGGCCACGGTGATTTAGTGGAAATGGTGCTGATTCCCGAGAAAGGCCGCAACACGCTGTGCGTTTCCTCCCAGGTGGGCTGTATGCTGGACTGCAGCTTTTGTTCCACCGGGAAACAAGGATTCAACGGCAATCTGACGTCGGCGGAAATCGTCGGCCAGATGGTCATCGCCAACGCCTACTTAGCCCAGAAGTCCCAAAGCGTCAGCAATGTGGTGTTAATGGGTATGGGCGAGCCACTGCTGAATTTTGCAGCGGTGCTTGCAGCCACTAACATCATGATTGATGACCACGCTTTTGGGTTGTCGAAGCGCCGAGTAACCGTCAGCACCGCCGGGGTCGTGCCCGGCATTCGCCAGCTCCAGGCACATACAGACGTCTCCCTGGCCATTTCGCTGCACGCACCTTTCGATGAGCTGCGTAACGAGTTGGTGCCCATTAATAAAAAGTATCCCATTGAGGCGCTGCTGGAAGCTTGCCGTGATTACGTGGAACATCTTGGCCCGGCGCGCAAGCTGGTCATCGAATACACCCTGATGAAGGGCATTAACGATCAACCAGAGCACGCTGAAGCGCTGGCGAAGTTGCTGAAGTCCCTGCGCTGCAAGATAAACTTGATCCCCTTTAATCCGTTTCCCGGATCAGGATACGACAAGCCTAAAAACCAGGACGTTTACGCTTTTCAAACTCGGCTAATGCAGGCGGGTTTCATCACCATGATCCGCACCACCCGGGGTGACGACATCAACGCTGCCTGCGGCCAGTTGGTGGGTGTGGTAGAAGATCGCACTCGTCGTCAGAGTCGCTATCGGGAGCGCTTGGCCCGGCAGCTCGATGTGGTGCAAGTCCAGTGACGGGGATGACGTCTGAATGTGGGGCAATCCAGTAAGCCCCCAGCACAGACGCTGCATCCCGGGAGTTAACGCAGACAAATGAACCAACAACAAGATAGCCAAACAATCACCGGGTCAGGGAAGGTATTCGCCGAAGGGCGAGAAGCGCTGGACCTGACCCGTGAGCAAACGGCGGACATATTAAACCTGTCGGTGCGGGTCATCCGCGCCATAGAAGAAAGCCGGCCGGATCAGCTGCCGGACAGCGTTTACGTCAACGGCTATATTCGCTCCTACGCCAAATTGTTGGGCCTGGCAGCCCAGCCCTTAATCGACGCTTGGTGGGCACCGCACCTGGAGAAGCCCGAAGAGCCCACTGTGGCAGAACTGGCTGGCGAGAGCAGGATTCAGAATCAACGGCCCTTTAAGATGGGCCGATGGGCAGTCATCGCCGTGGTTCTGTCCGCAGGCTTTGTTTATTTTGTGACCCAAACGAATTCCAACGAAGCCGCCACTGAGATAGCCAGCGTGCCAGAAGCCGCGAGCCCGGCTCAAGCCAGCGCACCCGCACAAGGGAATGGGCAGGATGAACAGGCCCAGATAGCGGCTTCAGAATCTCCAGTGGCCCCAGCCCAGCCGGAAGAACCCCAGCTGGCGGCTGCGGAACCGGCAGCGGCATCCACCCGAGAGCAGGCCCAGCCAATTCAGCAGGCAGGCTTCGACAACGGGTTTGAGAGTGCCACCGCAGCCAGCCTCAACTCAGAGCTCTCTCCGGCTCCTGAGTTAAAAGAGGAGCTGGCAGCCCAGGCCACTGCGCTGCCAGCTGACCCAGCACCCCAAGACCTGCCGCCGGACGCCGTGGCAGAGACAAAGGTAGAGGCTGAGGAAGCTATAGATACGGGGCAGCCCGAAGAGCAGGTAAGCACCATAGCGCTGGCCATTGAGCCTGGGGCTGAAGCCGCCCTGGCAGAGCAGGAACAAGAGCAGGAACAGCAGCGAGAAGTGGCCACGGCCTTTGCCCTGCCCAGGTTAACCGAACAGGGCGATGAGGAAATTCAGCTAGCCTTCACCGCAGATTGCTGGTTTGAACTGCGCAGTGAAGCAGGCGTATTGCTCTACGCAGATCTTGGACGCGCCGGCCAGGCACGGCGCTATGTGGGTGAGGGGCCTTTTCGTATCAAACTGGGTTACAGCCCTGGCGTGATGCTTTCGTTCAACGCCAGCGAGGTAAATTTGCAGCCTTTTACGCGGCAAGATGTGGCGAACCTAGTGATCGGAGCGGATGCGCCGTCCGGCCGCCGCCCAGAGTCCAGACCTTCAACCTAGGCAAATCATCGTGGTTAAAGCAGTTCGCGGAATGCGAGACATTCTGCCCCAACAGTCGCGCCGCTGGCGTTTGGTAGAAGACACCCTAGCTCAAGTGCTGAGCAGTCACGCCTACGAAGAAATTCGCCTGCCGCTGCTGGAGTTCACCGAATTATTTGCTCGGGGGGTAGGCGAAGCCACGGATATCGTGGAAAAAGAAATGTATACCTTGGCTGATCGCGACGGCGACTCGTTGTCCCTGCGGCCCGAAGGAACTGCCAGCAGCGTGCGTATGCTCCAAGAACACGGCTTGCTGTTTAATCAGACCCAGCGAGTTTGCTATGCCGGGCCCATGTTTCGCTACGAAAAGCCGCAAAAAGGTCGTTACCGGCAGTTTTATCAGGTCGGTGCCGAAGCCTACGGGCTGGCGGGTCCGGACATTGACGCAGAACTCATCGGACTGGGCTGGGCCTGTTGGCAGGCTCTGGGTATTACGTCCATGGTGACGCTCGAAATCAATACCCTAGGCTCCGGGGCCGCCAGAGAGCAATACCGTCAGGCTCTTGTAACTTATCTAACGCCCCGGAAAGACGAGCTTGATGAGGACAGTCAGCGCCGATTGACCTCCAATCCCATGCGGATTTTGGACAGCAAGAATGCGGCAACACAGGCTCTGCTGGCAGACGCGCCGCGGCTGCCAGACTTTGTTGACGCCGACAGCACAGCCCACTACGAAGGCCTCAAGTCCTTGTTGTCGGCTATGGGCATTCCATTTCGCGAAAACCACAATCTGGTGCGAGGTTTGGATTATTACACCCACACAGTCTTTGAATGGGTGACCCAAGATCTTGGTTCCCAGGGTGCAGTCTGCGCCGGTGGACGATACGACGGTCTGGTCGAGCGACTGGGCGGGAAGCCCACGCCGGCGGTGGGTTTCGCCATCGGCCTGGACCGGGTAGTGCTGCTGCACGAACTGGCGCATCAGGACGATCTGGCTGCTGCCACGGATATTTATGTCTGCGTGGTGGATCAAGAGGCCTCAGCCAGCGCCGTGAACCAAACGAATTTACTAAGGCAGGCTTTACCGGAGCTGCGAATACGCCTGCACATGGGTGCTGGCAACCTAAAGAAACAGCTCAAAAAAGCAGACGCCAGCGGTGCTCGGGTAGCAGTGATTTTTGACCAGACCAGTGAGGCCGACGGCGTGCTGACACTCAAGCATCTGCGCGACGCCGAGCTGGGGCAAGAGACCCTGGCTTTCCAGGCCGGGGTCAATCGTTTGCAGCAGGAAATACGCTGACGGGCGTATCACCCATTGGCGTAAGTTAACGGCCTGGATTTGGCTTGGAGTGGGTATATGTCCTGCGGATCTGTGCCAGAATAGCGCCTTTGCAGCCAGCACCGGAGAGGGTGGGCGCAGGATGCGTGAGCAACGCTGGGCCAGCATCGTTAATTCATCAGAACAGCAAGACAGTTAGGGGTAGGCAGTGTCGGAATATATGAGCGACGAAGAGCAAATGAATCGCTTTA
>CAZWQK010000123.1:0-5961 GCA_964635835.1 uncultured Pseudomonadales bacterium | reverse complement strand
ACGGAAATGGAAGATCCATCCATCACCAAGATGCTCGAAGGCACAATGACCGAGGCCTTCGGCGTGCAGCGCAATAAGCCTAGTCTGGAGGCGCCGCTGGGCAAAACGATTATCGCCACCCAGTACAACACCACAAAATCTCCCCCAGGTGGCGCCGCGAAAGAGGACACCACCAACGAAGAGCCCATCGAAGAGGAGCTGGAAGAAAATCGCGACGTCAGTAAATCGGAAACGCTCAGCGATATCGAAAACTTAAAGCGCACGTTTGCGACAGAGATTGCCCGGGGCAAAGTGTCGGTCACAGAAGAAAACGGCAAAATCACCGTTGCCGTGAACGAGGATTCGCAAAGCAATACCCGTGACGAGGTAGGGGCGCAAAATAGCGACGGTGAACTGGACGCCCAGGAGCTGGAAATTTTTGCCAAGGTAGCCGAGTCTCAGGCATTTATGGAAACCGAACTGGAAGTAGAGTACCTCTCGTCAGACAGCGAAGAGCAGATGCTGCGGCAGGCGCGAAAAACCCGGGAGTTGGACGACAAGTACCAGACCCTGCGCGCCGACCTGAGGGCGGAGATACAGCAAGGCCTGGCTGCGGTGGAAAAAATTGGCGATCAGATTTTGATCAGCCTGTCCGCAGCCAACTCTTTTCGCTCTGGCTATGCGGAGCTGCAGCCCGCCTTTCTCGACACCCTGCGAAACGTTGGCGATTCCGTTGCCGATGTTGGCGGCCAGGTGCAGGTTTCAGGCCATACAGATAACATTCCCATCGCGTTCAGCGAACGCTTTGACTCGAACTGGGATTTGTCCGCAGCCCGGGCCGCTGCCGTGGCGGATTTCTTCTTCGCCAATAGCAACATCGACAGCCAGCGCGTTAGCGTCTTCGGTTACGCTGACACCAAGCCGGTCAGCGATAACGCCAGCACCGCCGGTAGAGCAGAAAATCGACGCATAGAAATTCTTATCGACGGGTAGTGTTTTATGCTGGAGTTTCCCGGCATATTTCTTTAGCGCCTATCGACCGAGGACATAAATGGCAACTTTTGGCAGCGTTCGGCAACGCCTTTATCACGCATTAGAACAGTACGACCGATCAGATCCGGTCTCGGTGGTCACCAGTACTCTTGTCGTCGGCGTGATCGCCGTGAACCTGGTCGCGATCATTTTAGAATCCATTCCCGCCTATGCCGCGGCTTATGGATCCACGTTTTTTCTGATCGAATCCGTCTCCTGCGTATTCTTCCTTGTTGAGTATGTGCTGCGAGTCTGGGTCTGTGTTGACGCGCCGGGCGATCCGGCAACGCTGGCCAAGGCGAAAAATCCGCCAAGCAGCCTCAGCAAGCGGTTTCGACATATGCTCAAGCCCATGTCGATTATCGACCTGGTAGCCTTTCTGCCCTCGATCTTGCAGGCTTTGTTCCCAGGCTTGGACCTGCGGTTTTTGCGCATTTTGCGCTTGTTCCGGGTATTCAAGCTCATTCGTTATTTCGCCTCCTTGGATATCCTGCTCAACGTCCTCTACGACGAGCGAAAAAACCTCACCGGCACGTTCTTGATCATGCTTATCGTGTTGACCTTGGCGGCGTCAGCGCTCTACGTAGTTGAGCACGATGTTCAGCCAGACGCCTTTGGCTCCATTCCTCAAGCCATGTGGTGGGCCATGGCTGCCTTGACCACGGTTGGCTACGGTGACGCCATACCCATGACAACCCTGGGCAAAATTCTCGGTTCCGTGGTGACCATTCTCGGTATTGGTATGGTGGCCTTGCCTTCGGGTATTTTGGCCGCGAGCTTTTCCGACCAGCTGCGTAGCTCACGCCGCTCCCTGGAAGCCCGGGTCAGCGAGGCTCTCGAAGACGGCATTCTGACCCAGGACGAAACCGAACGGCTGCGGCAAATGGGCAAAGACCTAGGGCTGCGACCCGAGACATTAAAAGAACTCATTGAGAACGCCGCCCACCTTAAAGCCCAGCAATCCCACCGAACGGTGATCCTGGACATAGACGGCGAGACCACGCAAATTTCCGATAAGAGCCATGAATGATAAGCCGACAACAAATCAGCCCGCGGTGAGCTGCTGGCAGTGTCGTCACTTTAATACCAGTTGGGACAAAAACTTTCCCTACTTGTGTCGGGCACTGAATTTTAAAAGCCGTATGCTGCCGTGCATCGAGGTGCGCCAGAGCGACGGCCGCGAGTGTTTGGCGTTTCAAGCCAAACCCGGGCAATAGGGGCGGGGGCTCGCGTCAGACCATAAGAACAAGAATCGAGGGGGCAGCATGAGCCAGCAACACGCGGACAACAGCGCTACAACAAAACCCACGGAAATTCTCATCGACATAGCCAGCCAGTTTTTACTCGCGGTGGTGGTGGGCCTGGTTATGGCCGTGGTGGCCAACAGCTTTGTCGAAGGCGCGCGGTGGTTTTTAAATACCAGCCGCACCGATAGCTTTGTTGCTATCCAGCTTGGCGATTTTGTCTTCAATCTGGACATCTACCTGACCCTGGGCGTCGCTGCGGTGCTGATCTTCCTGGTGCGCCGGATGTTAGGAATCACCATTTGGTCTGGGCCCGCAGACAGCATTTACGCGGTACAGCAGAGCCGTGAGCCGCTGGACGTGCGCCTGGGTATGGGTTCAACGCTGGCTGCCTTCGTTGCCGCCAGCGGCGGCGGTTCCGTTGGACAATATGGACCCCTGGTACACTTCGGCGCGACCATGACCGAACTACTGCTGAAGTACGTTCGGATCAAAATCGATCGCCGGGTCTTTATCGCCTGCGGCGTAGCCGGTGCGATTTCGGCCGGGTTCAACGCGCCCATTGCTGGCGTGCTATTTGCCCACGAAGCCCTGTTACGCCGCATCTCCATTGGCGCCATCGCACCAATTGCGGTGGCGTCCATTGTTGCCTATGCCGCCAACCAGGCTTTCTTCGTGATCGAGCCCACCTTCTCGGTGCCGGATATGCCCATCGAGCTGCAGCCCTTGCTGCCGTTCCTGATTCTCACCGCCATTTTGAGCACCGGCAGCGCAATTGCCTATATGGCGGCTATTCGCCAAGGTCGGGATCTGGCAGGAAAGTCCGGGTGGTCTATGCCGAAGCTGATGCTCAGCTGCGTGCTTGTGGTTGGCACCGTCGGGGTTCTGCTGCCCGACGTCACCGGACTGGGTCTGGTGCAGATCAATCAGATGATCGGCGCGGAATTTACCCTTGGCATGTTGATCATGCTGCTGGTGGCAAAGATTTTTGTCACGGCCTACTGCCTTAACGCGGGGTTTTTCGGCGGCGTATTTGGGCCCGCCCTATTTGTTGGTGCCAGCACCGGGGGTATTGCCGCCTATCTGGCCGTCGCCGCAGGTCTGGACCCCTACTTGAGTTATGCCCTGCCGGTGGCTGCCATTGCTGCCGTCGGTGGCGCAGTGATTGGCGCTCCGCTTACCGTCATCATGATCGTGATTGAACTTACCGGCAGCTACGCCTACGGCCTTAGCGCCATGCTTTGCGTGATTTTATGCTCGGTGCTAACCCTGCGTTTCTTCGGGCTATCGTACTTTGATCGCCAGCTACTGGACCGCGGCATCGACTTAAAGCAGGGCCAGGAACACATTGAACTGTCCTTAACGCCTGTGCACGAAATCCGCGGCGGCGAATTTTTACGCCTGGACCCTGATGTGTCCGTGCCGCGGGCTCAGCAAGCCCTGGCCGAGGCCGGCGCTACCGAAGCATACGTCTGCGACAACCATGACCGGCTATTAGGCAAGGTGGATGTACACGGCCTTGCCAAAGCCACCACCCTGACCGCAGCGATGGACACCGACCCCACCACCCTGGCCGCCGACGATAACTTAAACACCGCCATGAACACGGCCAGCACCTTCGTTGGCGAGAGCATTCCCGTAGTAGATAATGGGCGCTTGGTTGGTGCGCTCAGCGAGGGCGATATTTTCAATAAGGTCCTACAGATACAGGCAGGCTTAAGGCAGCAATGACGGTGGGTGTTTTGGGGACAGGGCAGGGCAGGCTAAAGGCGCTGCTGATGTTTGCGGTTTTGTACCCCTACTGCCTTAGCGCAGAGCCGTTTAACGCCGGCCTTAAAGCCCTTGAGCGCGAGCACTACGCCACCGCCTTTCGAGCCTGGCAGGGGCTGGCCGAAGATGGCGAATCCGAGGCCCAGAATAATATCGCCTACCTTTACGAGCACGGTTACGGCGTCAAGCAAAGCTACACCCGAGCCATAGAGTGGTATAAGAAAGCGGCTGCCCAGAACTCTGCGGAAGCAATGCACAACCTGGGGATGTTGGCGTTTCAGGGTTACGGCATGCGCAAGGACTTCATGGCCGCCAAGCGCTACTTTGCCGACGCCGCAGCGCAAGACCTGCCGGATTCCCACTACATGCTGGGGCTAATTTACTATCAGGGCCACGGGGTTAAGACCAATCACGCCAGAGCACGAGGGCACTTTTTAGACGCCGCAAAACTTGGCAGTGCGCTAGGGCAATTCATGACGGCCCTAATGTTTCAGGGCGGTGAGGGTCACCCGGCGGAAAAAACAGAGCCGCTTAAAGCCTTTATTTGGGGCATGGTGAGCAAAATGAATGGCTACCCTGACGCAGACAGTATTTTGGAGTTCAGCAAAATGCAGCTTTCTCGCAGCGTGCAAGAAAAAGCCATGGAACTGGCCCAAACCTGCTTTGACTCCGAATACGCCAGCTGCCCGAGCTAGCCCCAACATTTCCACGCCTTATTGAAACTTTGTCGGGTAAAACGCTAAAGATCCGGGAATCTCCCCCGACTAATGGGTGTAGACAAAGAAATTAGGTCTCTCGTGTCACACTTTTCGCAATACATTCAGACCCTCGCGATATTTAGCGACGCCAAACAGCAGGAGATCCGTTGGCTGTTTGATTCGCTAATTAATAGCTTGGCTATTGCTGAACGTAATGCCAATGCCCAGCGACACACATCCGCCGCCACTTCTTTGCATCACGCGAAAAACCTAATGCGCTTCTTGGAGCGCAGCTTCAAGGATCTGCCCGATCCGCAGCTTGTGAGCCACCTGAATGACTTTTTTACCATGCTGGACCGGTCGATAGATCACAGCATGCAGCTGCCCCTGGAAGAGGACTTGCAGGAGCTGCGACTGCTGGTTTGCGACTTGCAAAAAGGCTGGGAAACCTTGCTGGTTCCCAGCACATCAGGACCTGCCGCGACGTCAGAGAAATCATCGGATTTAACTAAGGGGCTGATGGCCTAGGGCTAGGGCTAGGGCTAGAGATACTCGAAAAGGCTGAGCTGAGCTACTTTGGCGAAAGAGGTCTGGGTCGCCTCTAGCCGCGTCATCTCTTGGTTGAAACGCGTGATGGCCGCTGCGTAGTCCAGATCTTCTTCGGCAGACAACATGCTCTGCAGTCGCAGCCGCGTATCGGCGTTGATTTCTAGCTGAGTCTCCACGCTCTGAATCTCACTACCCACTTTGCCAATCGCCAGAGCCAGGCCATCGTGTAGCTGCGAAACCTCCCCAAGAGCACGTTGGATGTTAGCGCTATCGCTGGTTTGCAGCGCATCAATGAGATCATCAAGAGCTGAGAAGAAACCCACGCCCTCAACTCGATCCGCCACCCCTGCCGCACCATCGCTGACCCCGATGGCCCCGAAGGTCGGACCGGTTCCAGGGTCCATTGGTTCGTTGTTCTTGGCGGTGAACACCAAGTTGTCCCCGGACAGCTCGACGGTATAGGCAAACGCCTCGTAGTTTTCGTTACTGGTGATATCGGTGAACAAATCCTGCCGGTCGGTGGGTGCATTCACGCCGGTATGATCTAGGACGATACTCGTGGTGCCATCGCTTAGGGTTGCTACTGCGTTAAAAATCGTCAGGTCGTTGGCGGCCACGGTGAAGGTAGCCGGGCTTCCTGGAATCAAACGATCCACAGAAGCAAAAACATCCAGGCCATTGCGGTTTTT
>CAZWQK010000122.1:0-5971 GCA_964635835.1 uncultured Pseudomonadales bacterium | reverse complement strand
ACAACCCTTGAACGCAAGCCGTCCAGCGCACGGGCGAATACAGCTGCTGCAACAGCAGTTGCTCCAGTTCTTCTACCGATGCGGCAACGGCGCCGTGTACATTTTGATAAACCGGAATCTTAGGCATGGTGATTGTCGTATCGGCAAGCGCCTGAGCAAGATCGTCCGCCGCTCGTCGCATCAGTTCAGAGTGAAATGGCCCACTGACATCCAGCGGTACCGCACGCTTCGCACCAGCCGCCTTGCAGGCATCAATAGCGGCAAGCACTGCGGCGCTCTCGCCAGCAATGACCACCTGGCCCGGCGCGTTAAAATTCGCCGCACTGACTACGCCGTCTACCTGGTCACAACATTGGGCTATGGCGTCATCGTCCAATCCCAGCACAGCAGCCATGGACCCTTGTCCGTTTGGCACAGCCGCCTGCATGAGTTCTCCTCGCCGGCGCACTAACTTGACCCCATCGGTAAATCCAATGGCACCGGCGCAAACCAAGGCCGAATACTCGCCAAGACTATGGCCAGACATGAAGCTTACTTTCGTACCCGCCTCTGTCCAAAGGTCCCACAGACAAACACTTGCCGCCAGCAATGCAGGCTGAGTGTTTTCGGTTTGGCCCAGCACCTCGCTGGGGCCGTTCTGAACCATGTCCCACAAATCAAAGTCCAGTGCATCCGAGGCCTCTGAAAATCGCTCGTTAATCGACGGATACGCCTGAGCAAGATCCCCTAACATACCGACAGTCTGTGCACCTTGACCCGGGAATATCGCCGCTATTTTTTGACCCGCCCCACTCATATCAACCCCTTTTTCGTTTTATCAGAATGTTACTTAATCTTGCTCGGCTAGTTCGCCAAAGCTGCTTTACAGGCAGATAGAAGCTGTTTTTTTGCACTATCTCGACCTTGGATGATTGCGTGTAAGAATCCTCGCTCGCTCGCGCTACCGTGAGACTTGATGACAACGCCATTAAGACCCGCCAGCAAGGCACCATTATAGCGTTCAATATCAACCTTGGCGGCGAGGCTCTCTAGCTGACTGGAACTGGCCTCAAGCTCGCCCAGCTGGCCCCTCAAGAACGAGGCCATGCTTTCAACGGTTTTCAGGACTAGATTGCCGGTATATCCGTCACAGACGATGACATCAGCTAGTCCTGCGAATAAGTCGCTAGGTTCTATAAAACCGATGAAATGCGCACTCATATCCTGCCGCAAAAGATCCGCCGCTTGGTTCAATTGGGCGGTGCCTTTGCCTTTTTCTGTGCCAATGTTTAATAGCCCTACTCTCGCCGCGCGGTATGAATCGCGCTCTTCATGACTGTCGATGTGATTGTCTGAATGACTTTCGAAGAGGGCGCAGCCAAGTCGAGCAAATTGCTGCAGGAGGTCGGGGCCGCAGTGCACATTGGCACCGAGGTCCAGCATGTAGAAAAGTCCAAGGGGGCCCAGAAAGGCCTTTGCGATGGCCGGACGTTTCAGGGATTCAATGGTGCCGAGCCGGCTGCGACCAAGAATCATCACCGCCTTGGTATCCGCCGAGCTGACGACCGCGTCGGCATTCCCCACGGTTAAAAGGTCAAGAGCCAGCGCAAGGGAGGTTTGGTTGGCGCTTTTCAGCAGGTTTCGAGGAGTTTCACTCCCGGACAGTACGTCGTCGCAGGATAGAAAATCAGCGCCTTGGTCTTGCAAGCGGGTGACAAGGTTTGGGTCCAGTTCTGGCATGCGGCCCACCAGGGTTAGTTCCTCAGGACTTGGATACTGCAAGCAAGCTCGTAGGTTCGGGTTGCCGCTACCAACGCCTCCCATGAGGTCCACCGCGATCTTCATTAACGAATTGCACTCAAGGGTTTCGGGAACCAGTACTCAATTGACGCCCGCTAACCAGGAGAGCCGGATGCCAGCTTCTGCTCCTAGCCTCTCCCCAAGTCGGGCCCTCAGCGTGAGTCGCTAGCTTCTATCGGGCATTACCTGCT
Source organism: uncultured Pseudomonadales bacterium (assembly GCA_964635835.1). GTDB lineage: Bacteria > Pseudomonadota > Gammaproteobacteria > Pseudomonadales > Azotimanducaceae > UBA4421. The sequence continues at coordinate 4,001 of CAZWQK010000122.1, read as the reverse complement.
TGCCACGGTAGAACCCGTCAGCACTCACGTGGTGCCGGCGATGGGTCTCGCCCGATGTGCTCTCAACCGACAAGGTTGGGCTGCTTAGCGAATCGTGTGAGCGTCGCTGACCACGGCGTGATCGCGTCACTTTGCTTTTTTGAACTGCCATTTGCTCTATCCTTTTCTATCTATCCACCGAAGCCCCGAGGACCGGTATCTCATCTTTAGCCGAAGCGTCTCCTGCGGCTTTTGCCTATGTTTTGTAGAGGCTTTACCTCAGACTTTACTGGGGCTTGCCACCGTCGTTTTCTTCCATCGCTTGCCGCAGGCCCGCGAAAGGGAATCGGCCTTCCGGCTCTGGGTCAGCGGCGGCGGTTTCCTCGACACTACCATCGTCGCCGTACGCCATTGCCGGCATGTTCCTGCATTCATCGTCAAGACAAACCCGCGCTGGCAGAGCGAGAAGAAACTCATCTTCCACAAGCTCCGTAATGTCTAGCTTGGGGCCTCGCACCACAATTACTTCGGCGGCTACACCCTGGTCCTGCCAACTTTGCGCCTGTTTTTCGTCAAACGCGACCAGTGCGGTAAATTTCGACGCCAACTGACGAACCACGAAATCATCGCAGCGGTGACAGCTTAGACTGACGTTACCGCTGGTCGTGCCACGACAGCGTACCCGGCCCTGGTCGTCTTGATCGAATTGGACTCGGGCCGCAAGGCCAGTCGCTGACTCGCAGAGCGCTTTCAGTCTTGGCAACAACTCAAGGTCTAACGCGCGATCAACTTCAGCCTGCTGCTGAGCCAGTGAGCGATAGGTCGATGAACCGGGAACTGGGCTTCTCATGGCGGCGAAACTATAGGTACCTGAAAACCCGGTGTAAAGTGCCCGACTGACTTTCTACTCGGGCAGCAAACAATGCGTCTACCAGATAGTTCTCCCAAATCCCACTTTGGAGCATGTGATTCGTGAGACCAAAACTGATTCTAGGCTCCTCTTCAGAATATCGGCGAGCGGCACTTAAGACACTTGGTTTGTCCTTTACCCAAGTGTCCCCGGATATCGATGAAACTCCTCAGCATGCGGAGCACCCAGAGCAACTCGCTCGGCGTTTAGCAGCAGCAAAAGCAAATGTCGTAGCCCGCCAGCATCCTGGGGCGGTCGTCATCGGCAGTGACCAGGTAGGATGGTGTCAGAATCGCTACCTTGGCAAACCCGGAGGACTGGAAGCAGCGAAGCTGGCACTTTCGCGCAACAGCGGTCGTAAGGCCACTTTCTATACCGGTCTCGCAGTCTGTCAGTTTGATAGCGCCGAAGGCGTCAAAACGTCTACGGATGTGATTGCGACCGAGCTGCAATTTCGCGTTCTTAGTGAAACGGAGATCGACCATTACGTCAGCAAGGATCGTCCAATCGATTCCGCCGGCGGCTTTAAGGCAGAAAGTTTAGGTATCGCCCTGTTTGAGTACATCAAAGCCGACGATCCAAGCGCTTTGATCGGCCTGCCATTAATCACGTTAGTCAGTCGGTTACGAGAATTCGGCATTAACCCACTGGCAGGCTAATCGGCAGTCAGCGATCTCTGGTTGCGTCTAAAGCCTGCAAGCGCTGCCAAATTTTAACCATGGTCTGCTCTAACGGCGCACTGAAATCCAAACGATCAGTGCCCATGGGTACCACTAAACGCGACGCGTGCAAACACAGCCTCTCAGCGTCCAATGCCCGGCTGTTTTGCACCTGTGATTGGCGGTACTTTGTGTCCCCGAGAATCGGATGGCCCACAGATTGAGCGTGCACACGAATCTGGTGGGTGCGGCCAGTATGCAAAGAAGCTTGCAGCATCGTGGCGTTAGGGCATGTTTCCATTGTGTGGAAGTCTGTGCGAGCTACCTGACCGTTGTCATCAACCCGCACACGCCGCTCGCCCCAATCGGTGACGTAGCGCAGTAACCTGCGCTGTACTACTTGGACCTTCTTCGGCCAAATGCCCTGCACGATCAGGGCATAGTTTTTCTTAACCGTCCGCTCTCGAAATGCGGCCTGCATTTCTCGCAGCACGCTGCGCTTTTTGCACAACAGCAAACAACCGGAGGTGTCTCGATCCAAACGATGAGCTAGCTCAATCTCCGGCCGCCCCTTGATCACACGCATCATTTCGACAATGCCAGCATTAATGGAACTGCCGCCGTGAACGGCAAACCCCGGGGGTTTGTTTAGGACTATGAGATCGCCGTCCTCAAAAATGATCGCCGCCTCCAGTTCGTCATGAGTGTGACTGCTCAGGCGGACAGGCGCCTGAGTTTTGGTGAAGATTGGTGGCACCCTGACCCGGTCGTGGAGTTCAAGACGGTAAGTGGGCTTCACCCGGGCGCTGTTCACCCGCACCTCGCCTTTGCGCAAGATCGAGTAGATTTTTTGCTTTGGTACACCCTTCAGCGTGCGGAGCAGGTAGTTATCAATACGCTGTCCCACATCGTTGGGGTTTTCGATATCCACAAAGGTGACGCTCACCGGATCGCGCTCAACATAAAAAAATCAAAGGATTGAGGGGCTTAGCAAACACTGTTAACATCCGCCGTCGTTTTCGGGATAGCTTTCCTGCCAAGGAAGCATGTTACTGGAAAGAGGTGAAGATAAAGAGGCAATAATTTGGCAGGTAGATGGTACTCATTTCACCGCCAAAACAGCGTCGCGGGTTGCAACAATCAGCACCCCTGCTCCCTTCATTAACGAATTCAAAAAGAAATGAATTCGAGAAAAGCAAAGAAACTAGATAGCGACAAAAAACGAATTCAGACAGAGAACGAATTCAAACAAAGAACGAATAAGAGAGAAACGATGGTCGGCTGATGAGTGCGCCGGCTTTTAACCGGTGAGCAAGAGTGTTTAACAAATCGGCGAATAGCCGGACCCACCTTGCATCGCCTACGTTCAGACGGATTTACATCCCCGACGGACATTTTTTAATTTTGACGCATAAGAGGCGTTTTCGGACACATTTGCCATAGTCCGATCAATGAAAAGTTAGTTGCCAACAAACCTGTTTCACCCATGGAGTGCTGCAGTTTTGAGGTTGTTTCCAGCGGCCACGCTCGTTGATCAAAGGAACAGACAGCCCGGTCCCCATGCCTTTATTAAGCGAGCGGTTTCCGAGCTGGCGAAGTGGTGCATTCGGTCATAGTAAGTTGGCCCGCCATACGCAAGGAGCGCAGAGAAGAAAAAGTCGTAGAACACAGACAGCGTCAGCGCAAGCCGTTGAAAATCAGTGCTGGAAATACAGCATGCATACGATGGCTCAAACCACTGCAACGGCTGAGTGCCGGCGCGGTCGTTATATGATTCCAGTGTGCCAGCTGTATTAACGACGACCAACTCTTCTCCTTCGCATCTCCATCTGAACCTCTTTTCCCCTCTGCGTCCAATTTAGCGCCGCGAGTTTAGGCAAGCTCCGCGCTTAAGGACTTATCATGAAACGAATGCTAATCAACGCCACTCAGACCGAAGAGGTGAGAATTGCCTTGGTCGACGGGCAAAAACTGTACGATTTAGACATTGAAAACAGTGCCCGGGAGCAGAAAAAGGCAAGCATCTACAAAGCCAAAATCACGCGAGTGGAACCCAGCCTGGAGGCAGCATTTGTCGACTTCGGCTCCGAACGCCACGGTTTTTTACCGCTGAAAGAAATTTCACGTGACTATTTCAAGAAAGGCGCTTCTCAGCGAGCGCCCATCCAAGAACTGGTTCGAGAAGGCCAAGAGATTTTGGTGCAGGTCGAAAAAGAGGAGCGCGGCAATAAAGGTGCGGCGCTGACAACGTTCCTCAGTTTGGCAGGCCGCTATATGGTGTTAATGCCAAACAATCCTCGGGCGGGCGGCATCTCGCGCCGTATAGAAGGTGATGAACGAGACCAATTGCGCAGCGCTATGTCGCAAATGGAGATTCCACAGGGCATGGGTGTAATCGTGCGCACCGCTGGCGTAGGCCGCAGTGCTGAGGAATTAAACTGGGATCTGAATTA
>CAZWQK010000121.1:0-5976 GCA_964635835.1 uncultured Pseudomonadales bacterium | reverse complement strand
AGGTCGGGCTCGTAGGTCGGGCTCGTAGGTCGGGCTTTAGCCCGACAAGAAGATCGTCGGTCTGAAGGCTGTGTCGGGTTGAAACCCGACCTACGGGGATAAAATATGGTGGGTCGTCTGGGACTCGAACCCAGGACCAACAGGTTAAAAGCCCGGTGCTCTACCAACTGAGCTAACGACCCATAGCTTGAAAGCGGAGCGCATTGTAGTCACCTGGATGGGGTGAAACAAGAGTTTATGCGGGAGCTTTGTCCTGGACCGCTAGCGATAGCGGGTGGGATCAGCAACACCTGCACTGACGAACCCCTGCTGCCGCAGGTAGCAGGAGTCGCACCGGCCACAGGCCGCACCTGAGTCGTCCGCCTGATAACAAGAAACCGTTAAGGAATAGTCTACGCCTAACGCCAAACCACGCTGAATAATCTGGGCCTTGGTCAAATCAATAAGCGGCGCGTGCACGTTGAGTCGTTTAACCTCCACCCCAGCACGGGTCGCAAGGTTGGCCATGGCTTCAAAGGATTCAATAAACTGCGGCCGGCAGTCTGGATAGCCTGAATAGTCAACGGCGTTAACCCCAAGAAAAATATCTTGGGCATTCAGCACCTCACTCCAGGCCAGAGCCAGGGACAAAAACACCGTATTACGGGCGGGGACATAGGTGATGGGTATCTCGCTCTCGCCTTGGTCTTGGTCTTGGTTCGCCTCGGGAATCTCAATATTTTCGTCGGTCAAGGCGGACCCACCGAACTGGCTTAGGTCGATCGAAACCACTCGATGCTCTTGTACGCCAACGCTAGCTGCCACCTGCCGCGCAGCATTCAACTCGGCGCTGTGGCGCTGGCCGTAATCAAAACTCACAGCGTAGCAGCCGTAGCCTGCGGCTTTGGCAATGGCCAGCACCGTTGCCGAATCCAAGCCCCCTGAAACCAACACAACCGCTTTCTTCATACTTTCCTTTTGACTGAGTTCCGACGCGGGGCTGGCGTCGCCGCCTAGTATCCGGGCACGTCGCCCCACAGTAATTTGTGCATCTGCATTTGCATGCGCACCGGCAGGCGGTCAGCAACAATCCAGTCCGCCAGATCCCGAGGTGCCAGCTCATGATGGCTTGGCGAAAACAGTACATCGGCCACTCGCTGATATAGCCCATGCTCGTCACAGCGCATGCGCGCCCAGTCGTAATCCGCCCGACTGCAAAGAACGAATTTGATCTGGTCCTCGGCATTGAGGTGCGTCAGGTTTTCCCAAAGATTCCGATGAGACTCATTCGAGCCTGGCGTTTTTAGGTCCAACACTTTGATGACAGCCGGCGGAACGTCCGCCACGCTCAGCGCGCCACTGGTTTCAAGGGAAACACTCTTACCCCCGTCCACCAGCCGCTGCAGCAGGTGGATGACATTGGGCTGGGCTAGCGGTTCTCCACCGGTAACGGTCACGTGGGGTACGCCAAGCTCATCCACCCGGTCCATAATGGCACCTAGGGCCATCACCGTGCCGCCGGAAAAGGCATACTCGCTATCGCAGTATTGGCAGCGCAGCGGGCATCCGGTCAGCCGCACAAAGATGGTTGGACGACCAACCGTATTCGCTTCGCCCTGAAGGGACAAAAAAATTTCGGTGATTCGGAGCGTGGACATGGTTTTGCGACCGGAGTGCGGTTAGCAGGTCACTCCATTTCAGCCAAGTATTGCTTCGCCAAAGCGCTGGCGGAGCTTTGGGGGTGTTGCCCTTGCACTTGCTCTAGGTAACGCCGTGCTTCTTGGTCATCTCCGAGCTGGAAGTAAATCACCCCCAGCTTATACAGCGCGTCGGGCACCTTTTGATGGTCAGGATAAAGCCGAATCACCTGAACGAAGTTCTGCCGCGCGGTCTCCCGCTCACCGGTGGCCAGTTTCAGTTCGCCCAACCAGTAAAACGCGTTGGGTGTGAATTGGCCATTGGGGTAATCGACGATTAGATTTTCCAGCGCACGGGTAGAATCTTCGAAGCGCTTGGCGCGCATCCACTCAATCGCCTGAACGTAGGCCTCCCGCTCGTTAGCAGGCTTGGGTTCCTGAGCTGGAAGCGCTGAGGGCAGGACTGCCCCAGGCATAAGGGACTCTGTGGTCTCAGAGCCGGCTTCGGCAACCTCTTGGACTTCTTCGTCAGGAACGGGTCTGGGCCCCGGTGTCGGGCGGTTCGGGCTGAGGGCAAGAAGGCGGCGATCAAGGTCCACATATTGCTGCCGCTGATCTTGCTGCAGCTTTTTGATCATGTAGGCCTGCGCTTCCACCAAACCGCTGAGTTCTCGCAGCTGCTGCTGGAGCACCTGAACCTGATAAAGAAGTGGCGCATCGTTGCCCTGAGCATTTGCGCTTCCCAGAGTCCGACCAGCACTCGTCCATAAGTCCTGTTCTTCGGCTTCGCCGTAGCTTTGGCTATCCACCTTGGCTGCAGCCCGGAGCAACGCGTCTTCCAACGGCACCTCAGCCCTTCCGAAGCCGCTGGCCAGAGTTAAAGATAAACCAACCAACAAGGCTGCCTGGGCAGACCCTGTAAATTTCCGCAGTTTTACGATCTTTGACCGTCGCGTCTTCATCAACATCCAACGAAGCCAGGGGCCCTAGCGGTAGGAGACTACGGCTCGGCGGTTTAGAGCCCAAGCGCGGCTGGTATTAGCCGGGTCAGCCAGTTGCTCTTCACCGTAGCTAACTTCTTCGATTTGACGCGCGCTGACGCCAGCACCGATTAAGATCGCGCTGATGGCCTGAGCTCGTCGCTCCCCTAAAGCCAAGTTGTATTCCCGAGTACCACGCTGGTCGCAGTGTCCGGCAATGACTACTCGACGACCGGGATTCGCCGCTAAAATCTGCGCGTGAACCTCCAAGGCGGCAAAATCTGCCGGGCTTACAACCGACTGGTCGAAGTCAAAATAAAACGTTCGCGAGACCGGGTTACCAGCTGCGTCTACAGGGGTGCGATTGTCGGCAGCAAAACCTGGGACGGCTTCTTCCACTTCAACTTCCACCACCTCAACAACATCAACCACTTCCTCTGCAGGCTGTTGTTCAACCGGCTCCGTCGCTGTGCTTGCGCATCCCGCGATGATTAATGCACCGATCAGTATTCCTAGCGAGTTCTTTAATTTTTCTTGAATGAGCATTCCTAACTCCTCGTGTGTTGTTACCAGCCAAATTCTAAGCGCGTCAGTTTAACCAAAAAAACGCTCTGTGCCTTGGTTTACCTCTTAAAAAAGCGTTTGTCTGCATAAAACGCCGGTCCAATAGACCCATAGTGCAAAGGCTGAATCAGCGGCGGATGGGCGTTACGACTTCCGGTAAAAATGGCGACCACGCCGGCTCGCGGACATCTCCCGTTGACGATGGCAGCCTGTACTTCACCCGTCCATCTACCGAGACCACGGCCAATATGCCTTTGTTCTGGTCTTGGGTTGCATAAATCAGCATGGCGCCGTTGGGCGCCAAAGAGGGTGACTCATCCAGTTGAGACTCTGTTAACACCAGCAGGCGATCCTCCTGCAGATCCTGCCACGCAATGTGGAACACGCCATTACGGCGGTGAACAAACACCAAATGGCGACCATCGGGCAACAAACGCGCCCGAGCGTTGTAATCGCCAACAAACGTCAGGCGCTCTAAAAAATTCGTTGCCAGCTCAACCTGGTAAATTTGCGGGCGCCCGCCGCGATCCGACGTAAACACAAGATATTGACCGTCAGGCGACCAAGACGGCTCGGTATCAATGGCCGGGTGTCGGGTAATACGACGTAACTTCCGGGATTTCAGGTCCATGACGAAAATCTCAGGGTCGCCGCTTCGCGACAGCACCATGGCGAGCTGGTCACCGCTGGGTGAGAACACTGGCGAGCCGTTAATGCCGCGAAATTCCGTCAGCCGCTCACGATTGGAGCCATCAATATCCTGCAGGACGATACTCGGACGCCCGGTTTCAAAGGATACGTAGGCAACTCGGGTTCCATCTGGCGACCAACTGGCAGATAACATCGGTTGGCTTGAGCTATATAGGGTGCGGGGCCGCCGGCCGTCCGCGTCAGCAATCTGCAGTCGATACCGGGCCTGGGCAGTACCCGCCCCCTCCGCCAGAACATAAAGGATTTTCGTACTAAAGGCCCCGCGAACGCCAGTGATTTCAGCATAGACGAGGTCGGCAATCTTGTGCCCCACATCCCGCCATTGATCCAAGCCGATGGAGAAGCTGGCCGCCTGCAGCTCTGACTGGGTCGCAACATCGAATAATTGATAGCGTATTTGTACCTGTCCAAGGGCATCGGTACTGGCGCTGCCAATGACTAGATATGCTGTTTGTAAAATTCGCCAGTCGCGAAAAAACACTTCATCTCGAGTGCTGGGGTAGGACAGCATGTTTTCTGCGGCAACCGGATCAAATTGCCCGCTGCGCGCCAAATCGAAACCAATCAGCTTGGCAAGATTTTGCTGCTGGGCCAGATCTGCCGAAAGTTCGAAAGGCACTACCGCAATGCGTATCGGGTTATCCACGCCTTGGTCGATGATGATGGTATCCAAATCAGCCCGACCAGCAGTGGCCATTAGCAGCCCTGCCAGCGCCATAAACATTGCCGGTACCCGCCAAAGCCTGGGGAAACCTGTACTTAACATGTGTGACATAACGGAATCTCTTTGCTGATTTTTCGTCTGATCTGCGGGCTGGTTTTTGTACTGCTCATCACGACGGCTTTACCGTAACAGATCGTCCGGGCGGAAGAGAAAGTAGAAGCGCCGGAAGTTTGCTTCAAACACCGCATTGTCCGCAGGCACCACAAAACGTTGCGCCCGCCGGATGGCTTGCTCTGCAGAGCGGTCAAATGCCCCGTTGCCGGAACCCTCCACCAGGGCCACGGACAACAGCTCGCCCGTGGGAATCAGTTCCACCAAAAATCGTGCCTGCATGCCATTGCGCGCGCTGGGGGGGCGGCTCCAGTTTTTACGCACCAGGTCGTAAATCCCCGCTTGAAATGTTGCGACCTGCTGCTGCACTTGATTGCCTTGAATTTGCGCCGCCTCCGCCGCCAACGACTGCTGCAGGGCGTCGTCTGCTAAGTCCCCTAACGCCGCCAGGCGCTCGCGCCGGGCCTGAGCTTCCCGCTCTTTGCGGCGCTGGGCCTCGGCTTGTTCTTTTGCTACCTCATCGGCCTGCCTGGCGGCTTCGGCTGCTTGCTGCTGCTCTGCCAATCGGCTGTTTTCTTTGCTAGTCGGTGGAGCCGACGGTGCAGGCGTTGGTTTAGCGCGGGTTGCTGGCGGTATTTTTTTCGCTTGCGGCGGCTCTATTACCATTAGGGTAGCGTTGACCACCTTTGGAGTAATCACTTGGGCTACTTCATCGCTGGTGGTAAAACCGCGGAAAAACATCAGGCCCACCACGCCGTGAAACATCAAGGCCGCCAGCAGCGGTAGGGCATAAGATCGAATAAAGAGCACGGGTGCTAACCCTGCAGATCCGGCGGATCGGTTATCAAGCCCACACCACTGGCGCCTGCCTGCTGCAGGACTGTCATGACTCGAACCACCTCACCATAGGGCAGTGATGCGTCAGCCTTAACGTAAACTGGCACATCGCCGCGAGCACGCAGTACCTTTCCCGCCTGTTCACTGAGAGAAAAAATAGTCACGCGGGTGCCGTCCTCTTCATCCTTGGTGCGACTGGCGAGGCCAACATTCAGGAACAGCGCGCCATCTTTGCGAATGGACACCACCAAGGGATCGGGCTCTTTGCTATCAATAGCCTTGGAGGGAGCCTTGGGCAGATCCACCTGAACGCCTTGAGTAAGCAAGGGGGCGGTAGCCATAAAAATCACCAGCAGCACGAGCATAACGTCGATGTAGGGCACGACGTTGATTTCTGACACGGGTTTTCTTTTGCCGGTCCTGCGCATCAAGCAACCTCTGCCCGCTGCTCATCAAGCTCAGCGGCACTCTGTCGGTGCAGTACGGTAGAGAA
>CAZWQK010000120.1:0-6040 GCA_964635835.1 uncultured Pseudomonadales bacterium | reverse complement strand
CGGCGCCAAGGTCACCGACATCGTGGTGCTGGTGGTGGCGGCCGACGACGGCGTCATGCCGCAAACCGAAGAAGCGATACAGCACGCCAAGGCGGCAGAAGTGCCGGTTATTGTTGCCATCAACAAGATGGATTTAGAAGGCGCGGATCCCGACCGCGTGACCAATGAGCTTGCGGCCAAAGATCTGGTTCCGGAAGCGTGGGGCGGTGACGTGCAGTTTAAACAGGTTTCGGCTTTAACAGGCGCTGGTATGGACGAGCTGCTGGAGGCGATTTCTTTGCAGGCCGAACTGCTGGAGCTTTCCGCCATTAACGAGGCTCCGGCCCAGGGCGTAGTGGTGGAGTCCCGATTGGATCGAGGCCGAGGCCCAGTGGCTACGGTGCTGGTACAAAACGGTCGTCTCAAGCAGGGCGACATCGTTATTGCCGGCGAGTTTTATGGTCGCGCTCGAGCAATGCTAGACGATACCGGAAACGCGACGAAAGAAGCCGGACCGTCGCAGCCCGTGGAGCTACTGGGACTAAATGGCACACCGGGAGCAGGCGACGACTTCGCTGTGGCGTCAGACGAGCGTTCAGCTCGAGAGCTTGCTGAATTCCGGCGAGCTAAGATGCAGGAGCGCCTTCAGGCCACCCAACAGGCTGCCAAGCTGGACAATATGTTCGCCAACATGGTGGAGGGCGAAAAGCGCATCCTGAAGCTGGTCGTCAAGACCGATGTGCGCGGCAGCCTGGAAGCCATCATTCAAGCCATGTCCGAGTTAGGTAACGACGAAGTGTCGGTGCAGGTGCTTGGGTCAGGTGTCGGCGGCATCTCCGAGTCTGATGCGACCATGGCGGCTACCTATGGGGCCACCGTATTTGGTTTCAACGTGCGTGCGGATAAGACGGCGAAAACCCTACTGGAACGAGAGGGTGTGGAGCTTCGTTATTACAGTGTGATCTACGAGTTGATCGATGACGTGAAAGACGCCCTGTCTGGCATGCTGTCGCCGGAGATTCGGGAAGAAATCCTCGGCACCGCTGAAGTCAGAGACGTATTCCGCTCACCTCGATACGGGCAAATTGCCGGCTGCATGGTCACCGAGGGTGTCGTGCATCGAAACAAGCCCATCCGAGTGTTGCGCGACAACGTGGTCATTTATGAGGGTGAACTCGAGTCTTTGCGGCGCTTCAAGGATGACGTTGCAGAAGTACGTAACGGCACTGAATGCGGTATTGGGGTGCGCAACTACAATGACGTAAGAGCCGGTGATCTCATTGAGGTCTTTGATACCAAGGAGATCGCGCGCACGTTGTAACCAGCGACGCGCCGATAATTATCCATGTCCAGAGACCTACGAGTTGCCGATTTTATGCGCGATGAAGTATCGCGAATTCTACAGCGCGATATGCGTGACCCGCGGGTGGGCAGCTTTGTGAGCGTGAATGATGTGAAGGTAAGTAAGGATCTGTCTTACGCAGAGATTTACGTCTCTTCTTTGCAGGCTCAAGATTCTGAAGCCCAGCAAGAGCTGGTTGATGTGCTGAACCGAGCCGCGGGGTTTTTTCGCACGGAACTGGCCAAGCGGCATACAATGCGAACTACGCCCAAGCCGCGCTTTCACTACGATGAGCTAGTAGAGCGCGGGCCGCGTTTGGAAAAACTGATAGGCGAAGCGGTATCTCAAGATCAGGCGCGCCAAGCACAGGATGCTGTTGGTGAGCCGGAGCATTCAACGAAATCCGAGGTGGAAGGGTAGCCGTGGCCAGGCGCAGGAAAGGCAAGCCAATAGATGGCGTTCTGGTGGTGGATAAACCGTCGGGAATATCGTCCAATGATGTGGTCCAGCAAGCCAAGCGGATGTTTAACGCGCAAAAGGTAGGCCACTGCGGAAGTTTAGATCCGTTAGCCACTGGCGTTTTGCCCCTGTGCTTTGGTGAAGCCACCAAGTTTTCACAGTTTTTGTTGGATGCGGATAAGGCGTATTGGACGCAAATTCGGCTGGGCATTACCACCGAGACCGGGGACGCCGATGGCGAAGTGGTTCAAGAAACCGACGCCTCGGCCATCGATACTTGTAAGGTAGAGGCGGCATTGGCAGGGTTTCGCGGTGCAATTGAACAGGTCCCCTCAATGTACTCTGCCCTGAAGCACAAGGGCCAACCGTTATACAAACTAGCCAGGCAGGGAATTGAGGTTGAACGTCAGGCGCGTAAGGTCACCATTCACAGTCTTGAACTGGAAAAACTGGAAAATTGCTGTGTTGAGTTGCGAGTGCACTGCACCAAAGGCACGTATATTCGCAGCCTTGCAGAAGACTTGGGTGCTGCACTTGGCTGTGGAGGTCACGTAACGAAGCTACGTCGCCTCGCAGGTGGACCATACCTAGAGTCCCAAGCAGTTACTCTGGCAGCGCTGACCGAGATGGATGAGCAGGAGCGAGAAGCATGCCTGCTGCCTGCGTCCACTGCGGTTTGCCAATGGCCACCGGTGCGACTGGAGGCCAATGCAGCCCACTATTTAATGCAGGGTCAGCCCGTTCAGGTTGGCGGTGCGCCGCCCCAGGGCTGGGTGCAAATATTTGAATCTGCCGAGGAGCAACGGTTTCTCGGCGTAGGTGAGATTTTGTCGGACGGAAGGGTGGCGCCTAGGAGACTGATCGCTAGCCAATAAACTCGTCAAAATAGACATCGCTACTGTCAATACGCGCGGTTTTCGATGTGATTTTTAATAGCGTATTTAGGAGAAAGTGAAATGGCTCTATTAGCCGCAACAAAAGCTGAAATCGTAAAGGAATATCAACTTGAGGAAGGGGATACTGGATCTCCGGAAGTGCAGGTAGCTCTGCTGACCCACAACATCAATACCTTGCAAGGTCACTTCAAGGAACACCACAAAGATCACCATTCACGCCGCGGTCTGATTCGCATGGTAAACCAACGGCGAAAGCTGCTGGATTACCTGAAGAATAAGGATGTGGCGCGCTACAGCGATCTCATTAAGCGCTTGGAATTGCGCCGCTAACAAACTGTGGATTCGCCCCGATTGTGGTCGGGGTCGGATCAGGCGCGGCTCATCGATCATCGAAGCAGATGCCACCCGGGCGTCATCCCAAAGAAAGGAAAAGACAAGGCTGGCGCGGGGGGCTGATTGTGCAAAGACCGATGAAGCCAAACACGATCGGCAGGAGTCGCCCCAGCGATTCAGCCGTAACCACACGGAGCAAGATAAGGCGTTAACCCAAACTCTGGCTCGAGAGGAAAGCGATAGGAAACCATCGCGATGAGAATTAGTAAGAAACGAACGAAAAAGTAAATGCAGATCCAATTGGAGGAATCAGCTTGAACCCAATTTATAAAGAATTTCAATACGGTGAGCACACCGTAGTTATGGAGACCAACAAGGTCGCTAAGCAGGCCACTGGCTCAGTAACGGTAACCATCGGCGATACCGTCGTGCTGACAACGGTGGTGGGTGCAAAAAGCCCGCGCCCTGGACAGGACTTTTTTCCACTGACGGTGAACTACCAGGAAAAAACCTACGCAGCCGGCAAAATCCCAGGTGGCTTTTTTCGCCGTGAAGGTCGTCCCAGCGAAAAAGAAACCCTAACCTGCCGTTTGATCGACCGCCCCATCCGCCCATTGTTCCCAAAAGGGTTCATGAACGAGGTTCAGGTGGTTTGTACCGTGCTGTCCACGGACAAGGATCAAGATCCAGATATTGCTGCGATGATCGGCACCTCAGCGGCGCTGGCAATTTCCGGCATACCTTTCAACGGTCCGCTAGGAGCCGCGCGGGTTGGCTACATTGATGGCAGCTATATCCTGAACCCCGGGTACGAAACCTTAAAGACGTCAATGCTCAACATGACCGTCGCGGGAACCGAATCAGCAGTGCTGATGGTTGAGTCAGAAGCGAACGAGATGACGGAAGACGAGATGCTCGGCGCGGTGCTGTTTGGCCATCAAGAAATGCAGGCCATTATCAAGGCTGTGGCTGAGTTGGCCGAGACTGCAGGCAAAGAAGCCTGGGACTGGCAGGCGGCTGAAAAAGACGAAACTCTTAGCAGCGCCGTAGCTGCTGCAATCAAGAGTGATCTTGGCGAGGCGTATCGCATATCCGACAAGATGGAGCGTCAAGCAGCTGTGGGTGCCCTGCGAAGCAAAGCGGTTGAGCAACTGGCGGCAGAAGGCGCCGAGTACAGTGCCGATGATGTCTCGGATACCTTTGGACGCGTGGAAAAAGACCTGGTGCGGCAACGGGTTCTGAATGGTGAGCCGCGCATCGACGGTCGTGATTTGCGAACGGTTCGGCCCATCGAGGTAGAAGTGGGCGTACTGCCCAAGGCTCATGGCTCTGCGTTGTTCACTCGCGGTGAAACTCAGGCGTTAGTGGTTGCTACTTTAGGCACCCTTCGCGACGCGGCACTGATTGATGCGCTGGAAGGGTCCTATAAAGACACCTTTATGTTGCACTACAACTTCCCTCCCTACAGCGTAGGCGAGGCCGGGTTTATGAGTGGCCCCAAGCGTCGCGAAATTGGTCACGGCAAGCTTGCCCGTCGGGGTGTATCCGCTGCGCTGCCAAACGCTGATGACTTCCCGTACACCATCCGTGTGGTGTCAGAGATCACCGAATCCAACGGTTCCAGCTCTATGGCAAGTGTCTGTGGTACTTCCCTTGCGTTGATGGACGCAGGTGTCCCAGTCAAGGCGCCGGTAGCTGGCGTGGCTATGGGGCTGGTAAAGGAAGGCAACCGATACGCGGTGCTTACCGACATTCTGGGCGATGAAGACCACCTGGGCGATATGGACTTTAAAGTGGCGGGTACCGATAAAGGCATTACCGCACTGCAAATGGACATCAAGATTGAAGGGATCACCGAAGAGATTATGGAAGCGGCTTTGGCCCAAGCCAACGAAGCGCGCATCCACATTCTTGGCGAGATGAATAAGGTGATCAGCGCCTCTCGGGAGGAACTGTCTGCCAATGCGCCGGCCATGGTGACCCTGAACGTACACCCGGACAAGATCCGAGACATCATCGGTAAAGGCGGTGCCACCATTCGCTCTATCGTTGAAGAAACCGGTGCCGAAGTGGATATCAACGACGACGGCAGCGTGCGCATTTATGCAGAAGATGCCTCTGCAAAAGATGCAGCGGTGGCGCGTATTCAAGAGATTACCGCCGAAGCAGAAGTTGGCCGGATTTATCAGGGCAGCGTAGCGCGGGTAGTGGACTTTGGTGCTTTCGTCACTATTTTGCCAGGTAAGGATGGGCTGCTGCACATTTCACAAATTGCCGAAGAGCGTGTGGAAAATGTGTCTGACTATCTCAATGAGGGGCAAGAGGTGGAGGTAGTAGTGCTAGACGTTGACCAACGCGGCCGCATTAAGCTTTCCATCAAAGAGCTGGAAAACTACCGCGACCAAAACGAAGCAAGCTAACGCCTGCTGTGTTAAACGACGAGCTACCCCGCCAACCGGGATGCAAAAAAGCCGGCGCAAGCCGGCTTTTTTTTGCTTAAACGTCGGGCTGCACCCGATTTGCCACTAGGTCATCCACTACCGACGGATCCGCCAATGTGGAGGTGTCGCCTAAATTGTCCAGTTCATTAGCGGCGATTTTGCGCAGAATGCGCCGCATAATTTTGCCAGATCGGGTTTTTGGCAGCCCGGGCGCCCACTGAATTACATCGGGCTTTACGATGGGTCCGATTTCTTTTCGCACCATGGCCACGAGTTGAGCCAACAGTTCTTCGGAGTCTGAATCTTCGCCAGCCATCAAGGTGACGTAGGCGTAGATGCCTTCGCCCTTTAGGTCATGGGGGAAGCCCACAACCGCAGCTTCGGCCACACTAGGATGCAGGACTAAGGCGCTCTCCACCTCGGCGGTTCCAATTCTGTGGCCGGACACATTTATCACATCGTCCACCCGACCGGTAATCCAGTAATAGCCGTCCTCGTCGCGCCGCGCGCCGTCGCCAGTAAAGTAGTAGCCCGGATAGGTGGAGTAGTAAGTGTCGATGACTCGCTGGTGGTCACCATAAACCGAGCGT
>CAZWQK010000119.1:0-6041 GCA_964635835.1 uncultured Pseudomonadales bacterium | reverse complement strand
GCGCCACCATCAAAGACGTGCCGTATTCCGCTTGGGGAGCTGAGCTGGCCCAAGGCTACAACGAGCGCACCTTGGTCATGAGCTGGAAGGAGGCCTTTGCCGTGTCGGGGTCTCTTATCGGCGCGATGACTCCGGCGGTCATTGTGTTTTGGGGCTATACCAAACCCACAGACAACGTGTACTTCTTGACCATTGCACTGCTGGTAATAATGCCAATTTTGGTCTTCAACATGCTTTGGGCGGTACCCGAGCATGAGGTAACAGAGACCAACCAGGAGCGCCTATCCCTTAGAGACAGCTTCCGTTACGTTTGGTCCAACGAGCCCTACCGGGTGCTAGTCATCATCTTTTTGTTCTCCACCATAGGCTCGGCGATGACAAACTCGCTAAGCTTTTTCTTCGTCAAGCACGTTTTGCTAGCCGGGGATCTGTACGGTTTTTACCTTGCCCCATACTTTATTTCGCAAATTGTCGCCATTCCTCTGTGGTTTAAGCTGTCCGCTAAAGTTGGCAAACACCGTGCCACCATGGCAGCGATTTTTTGGTACTCTTTTTGGTCTTGCTTTATCCCCTTGATCGCCATTGCTCCACAGGCCTGGTTCGATGCTTTCGAGTTAAGCAGGGTCTTGTCATTTTTGCCCGATTCTTGGCAAACCAGCATGAATGCTCAGTTTGAAGGCATTCCAACGGGCAAATTTGCCTTTTTCATCGGGGTAATGTGCCTCAAAGGCAGCGCCATCGGGGCCTTAAGCGCCCTGCCTTATGCCATGGCCGCGGATGTTATTGACCTGGACAGCGCTCGCACCGGTAAACGTCAGGGCGGCGCCTATTTCAGTATTTGGACCATGACCCGAAAATTGGCCTATGCCCTGGGCTTGGTAGTTGGCACCACGGCTGCCACCATCGTTGGCTTCAATTCGCTGGCCGACCCGATCAACGACCCCAACAGCACTTATTCGCTAATATGGCTGGCGTGCCTGTATTCCATTGTGCCGGCGATCTTCAAATTCATTGCCGTGCCAATGCTTTGGCGATACCCCCTGACTGAGGACAAGCTGCAGGAAATTCAGGCTGAAATTGCCACCGGCAAAAAGCCAGCCCTTGCGGAATAGCCATGTCTGAGGGGCACCAATATGACCGCCACTGGAGGTCTGCGCTATACCATGACCGTGAGCTTCAAACGGGCGGAAAATGCCAATACTGGGTTTCATATTTGGCAGCATGCAGCACACCGCCCCTGGGAGCACGTGATACATCACGCCTCCCCTGAACAGCGTGCTTGCTTTGGTATTCCGCTCCCGGGGGATCCTTTTTGGACTCCAAGAACCCAGGGCAATGCCAAAAGCGATGGCCGGCATGGGATATGCCGGCAGATCGCGACGCGCTGACCTAGCGGGTTATTTGAAATCTGCGGCGCTATGCCGCTCCACTACTCGCGTCTCTTCCGGTCCCCAGGGGCGGTTCACCCGTCTTCCTCGGTCTACCGCTGGTCGAGCCTGAATTTGCTCGGACCAACGCACCACATTGGTATAGCTGGCAGCCTCAATAAATTCTTCTGCACCGTAAAGATTATTGATGACCAGTTGGCCGTACCATGAGTAGTTCGCGATGTCGGCGATTGTGTAGTCGTCACCACACAGAAACTCGCGCTCAACCAAGGTGCGATCAAGTACGTCAAGCTGTCGCTTAATCTCCATGGTAAATCGGTCTATGGGATACTGCATTTTGTGTGGCGCATAGGCATAGAAATGACCGAATCCCCCCCCTAGGTAGGGTGCACTGCCCATTTGCCAGAACAGCCAGGACATACATTCGGCGCGAGCCGAGGGCTCTGTAGGCAAAAATTCGCCGAACTTCTCCGCGAGGTACACCATGATCGCTCCAGATTCGAATACTCGAGTAGGCTCCGGTGTACTCAGATCCAGTAAAGCAGGGATTTTGGAGTTTGGATTGATCTCAACGAAGCCGCTACCGAACTGCTGACCCTCACCAATGTTGATGGTGTAGGCGTCGTATTCCGCGCCTGTATGCCCTTTGTCTAACAGCTCTTCCAGTAGCGCCGTCACTTTGACTCCGTTGGGCGTTGCCAAAGAATAAAGCTGCAGTGGATTGTCCCCCCGCGGTAGCTCGTGATCGTGGGTGGGTCCAGCGATTGGCCGATTAATGTTGGCAAAGCGCCCTCCACTCTCCTTGTCCCAAGTCCAAACCTTTGGGGGTACGTATTCGTTAGAACCAGACTGCTGATCACTCATGAAAGCTCCTCTTATTTAGCTAGGTTGTTGCTGTGTATTCATCACTTTATTCGACCTAGGCGGCAAGCGATAGCCGAAGCTTGCAAAAACCCGCTCACGATAAACCTGGTATGGAGGTGGCCTGGGTAGGCGCACCCTTAGCTGCGTCATCTGCCGCAATCAACGCATCGGCCAGCACCTCCATCATCTGCGCTTTGGCTGAGTGAGGGTTAGTGGTGAGATCCCGCATTTCATCTGGGTCTGCAATCAAATCGAATAACTGTTCTTCGCCTTTGCTGTTTCTGTTGTAGCGGTATTGTTCTGTAATCACGGTTCTGGTTTTCCCCGGGATAGGCGTTAGTTTGGCCGTAATCGTGGCAATGTCGTCCTCAATCAGCACGTGATCGCGAACCCGCTGGGTGTTGTTCTCCAGCGCGGGGCGTAAACTGAGACCTTGAATGCCGTCGTAGTCTGCAACACCGCAAAGATCCAACAGCGTCGGCGCCAAGTCCAGGCTCGAAGCCAAACCCGGAATTCGCGATGCTGGCAGTCCTAGCGCTCTGATCATCACGGGGACCTGGAGAGTGCCGCGGTAATGCATGAATCCTTTAAGAAACAGGCCGTGATCTCCCATCATGTCCCCGTGGTCGCTGGTAAAAACCACAATGGTATTGTCTTGGATGCCGAGATCATCCAGCTGTTGCATGAGCTTACCGACGCCGTCATCGATCATTTCGATCATTCCGTAGGTTGCTGCAATGGCCTCGGCCAGAAGCGCGCCGTCCCCGTAACCACAGGGGGCCACCCAATCCCGCTGATTCTTTGGATGAATGGACTGAAACAGGCGCAGATGAGCCGGCGCATGCTCCAGAGAGTCATGGCGAGTTGCCGGCAGCGCCATGTCTTCTGCCTTGTGCCGATCGAACCAAGGTGCTGACGGGCTCATGGGATGGAGGTCTTCTAAAGTGAAGTATTTCCCCGGCGCCGTTAGCACGGGCTGGGCTGGAGTGGGCGGGTTTTAGGAGCCCGTTCGAAACATGAAGTTTTGGCGCTGCAGGCGCACAGCCAGGACATCCGCGGTGGGCTGAGGCAGAGCTCGATTCAGGCCGCTGGGTAATCCGGCTTGAGCCACCAGCGCATTCGATGCTCCCCGTACTGGGCTGGTGGCACCTCCCAGCCGGGCTGCGTAGCGTTCCCTCAGGGCCTGGCCAGTTTCCCCGGCTGAGTGCTTTTCCCGGGCCACAGCCAGATTCTCGTAGGTACCCCGCCCGGGAATCTTCTTGGCCACGCCTCCTCCGCTCCCTGGCGGAATTGCGGAAACAGGATTTGCAGTAACTGCGGGCAGAGCCATATGGAAGCCATCGCTTTAGAGGCTGCAAATACTAGCCCATTGCCGGGATACCGGTCTATGTCCGCGGCAAGGGGTTGCCGCTTTGGTCAACTCTTCACGCCTGCAGGGATCAGGGCACAATGCTCACCAACCAGAGCTGCCCGGTTCGCCTTTGTAGGGACCGACAATTTCCTTGGTCACCCAGCCTCCGTAAAATCCGCCGGCTTGTGCACGCACCGTCTCACCAGCGACAAAGCACCGGCATTGAGCCGGATAAAAGGAATACCATCCAGCTATCGGAGCAAAAGTCTGAGTGGGTCTGGCATACCGCCACGCCAGCATCTGGCCGCCGTAGCCAAAGTACTCGGCTTGGCCCTTCCATTCGCAGAAGGAGGCCCCCTCCACTGCTTCCAAGTCCGCCATTAATGCAGAGGGCGGCAAATAAAACGTCGGCGGACTCGCGGTTTCGAGTACTCGCCTTGCCTCGTTGCAGCGCGCAAGCAGGGTTCCATCCGCCGCATACACCTCCACCAGTCGGGGGTCGCCAACAATAGCCGGGGGTCTCGGATAATCCCAAACCGACTCTTGGCCCGCACCGGGCTCTAACGCAAATTCCGGCCGCCCATCCCCAATATAGCTCCAGCCATAGATCTCAGGAGTGTCATTACTCATCGCGATATCTGCCTGATTCCGATGCTGCTATTGCACATGCTGAAAACCCGCTCGCAGCACAGGTTTTACCTTCGCTACGGACAACAGCGACTCGACGCAGTCTCGAATAGATTCATCCAGGGACCTAAAGGTAATGCCTGTGACTTCGCGAATTCGGTCATTGCGCAACTCGCATTGGGCCCAGATTCGGCGCATTTCTTCCTCTCTGGCCTGAATTCTCTCGGGAAAATTATCCGTCACCGCGGGCGTCATTCACATCCCGGACGCAGGCTCGCACTCGATATCCACGGTCCAATAAACCTTTCACTACCCAGCCGCCGATGAAACCCGCGCTGCCGGTGACCGCGACTGTGCTACCCCGTGGAACTGGCGCCATGAAAAACTCTCCTGTGTCTGCGTCCCTGAGAATAGCCCATCGTGATTTCAGCAACTAGCTCCAGCCCTATGCATCAACCCGAACCGTAACGCATAGCGTGGAGACACTATTTTTATCTATACTCCGGGACCTCCACGCAAAAACAAGCTTCTGCAAGGAAGCTGCTACCAGGAAAACACATGAGCAAAAAAGTTGATTGGTATTACTTTCGGGGCGGATGAACTAGCTGTACTCGAGCATCCAAGTTTTTGGAAGCACGTCAAATAGAGATCGCGGAAACCATTCCCGCCAGCCGCAAACTGCAGCGCGACGACGCTGCCCAGTTGTTAGCTGAGGCAAAAACAATGGTGGTTTCAAAAGGTAAAAAAGTGACCGAGTTTAACGGCGGCAAAAACGCCCCGAACGAAGCACTGGACGCCATGCTGGGTAGCACCGGTAATTTGCGCGCCCCCATTGCTGTTGTTGGTAAACACATTCTTGTTGGTTTTAACGAAGAAACTTATGCCGACACCTTTAGCTGAACTCGACACCCAAGATTGGCAGGGCGTCCCAGATGCCTTGCCAATCTTGAGTCAATCCAGCCGGAACGAAAAACGTGAACGTAAGCGATGCAGTTGCTGCACGACGCTCGATTCGAGCATTTTTAGACACCCCGGTTAGCGACAACATCTTAAAAGATTTGTTAGAAAAAGCGGCCCGGGCACCATCTGGCGGAAACGTTCAGCCGTGGCGGGTTTATGTGATCAATGGGCCGCGCATGCAGGACTTTCAGAACCACCTTGCGCAACTTGATCCCAGAGAGGCGCCGGCCTACGAGATTTACCCGAAAGATCTACCGTCACCCTACCGCGACAGCCGCTTTAAGGTTGGTGAGGACATGTACGCATTGCTTGGCATTCCGCGTGCAGACCGACCAGGCAGGCTCAAACATCTCATGCGTAACTACCGATTTTTCGATGCGCCAGCAGCGTTCTTTTGCATGATTGACAAGACCATGGGCCCGCCTCAATGGTCGGACTTGGGTATATTTTTACAGACCTTCATGCTGTTGGCCCAGGAAGCCGGCCTGGATACCTGCGCCCAAGAAGCTTGGGCGACTCGCCCAAAGGCCGTGAGTTCCTTCCTGCAAACACCAGACAACCTGATGGTCTTTTGCGGCATCGCTATCGGCTATCGGGATCCAAGTGCGCCAGTGAATACCCTTGTCTCAGAGCGTTTGTCCCTGGATCAATGGGCAACCTTTGTTTAGCTTGTCTGGCTGCCAAACTCAGTCAGGCCAGCGCCCCACCTACCTGCATTAACCGGCTCCGGCGAAGCGCGCCCCGCAATCAGGTAAAACGTCTTTTTCCAGCTGCGCATACCTGGTCCGGCGACGTGGTGACGGTAAATCGTCGATCCAGAACTGTTGATACAAAGTGCCATCGGCTGCGCA
>CAZWQK010000118.1:0-6054 GCA_964635835.1 uncultured Pseudomonadales bacterium | reverse complement strand
TGCGTCGGTGGAAACCGATACCGGATGGTCTGCGGAGTTTTTCATCCCCTGGAGCGCCGTTTCCATGCCGAGCTCCAAGGATGTACGCAACATGGGCGTCTACATGTCCCGCAAAGTGGCCTACCTGGATGAACGCTGGGGGTGGCCTGCGTTGCCCAGCACCCAACCAAAATTCCTGTCCGTGTTGCAGCCAGTCGAGCTAAGGGACATTAACCCGAAGCAGCAGTACAACATTTACCCCTTTGCATCGGTGACCCAGGACAACATTGACGACGACACCCGCTATCAAATCGGTGCAGACCTGTTTTGGCGCCCGTCGAGCAATTTCCAGCTCAACGCCACCTTGAATCCCGACTTTGGCAACGTGGAATCCGATGATGTCGTAGTCAACCTCTCGGCTACCGAAACGTTTTTCCTGGAAAAACGCCTGTTTTTCGTCGAGGGACAAGAAATCTTCGTCGCCTCACCCCGAGCCGATACTCGCAGCAGCGGCGTGGGCCTGTCGGGGCCGCCTACCACCCTGATTAATACTCGCCGCATCGGGGGCAGCCCCCAGGCACCAGTACTCGGTGACGAGCAGACGGTTTCCAGCCGTGAGCGGGGGTTGCCCGCTGAACTTTTGGGCGCGGCCAAAGCCACGGGCCAGTTTGGTAATTTTCGCTACGGTTTACTTACCGCTTTCGAGGATGAGGTGCGATTCAAAGCCATGCAAAACGGCGAAGAAGTGCGTGTGGTGCAGGACGGCAGCGATTACGGCGTCGCTCGCTTTTTGTATGAAAACAATTCAAACGGGTACAAGGCCGTCGGCGTCCTAACCACTGCGGTTCAGCACTACGACCGCAACGCCTATGTCACCGGTGTGGATTGGCATCTGCTGACCCCCGACGGCAAACTCAAGATTGATGGTCAGGCTTTCCGCTCGGACCTGGACGGCGTTAAGGCCGGCTATGGCGGCTTCGTGGACTTCGAATACACCTTCCGACAGGGGCTACGCCAACGTTTCGGCATCGACTACTTTGACAAGTACATAGACATCAACGACTTGGGATACCAGGCCCGCAATGCCTATCGACAATTCCGCACTGCCCACACGCGCACGTCGTCGAACCTAAGCTGGGCCAGAAATAATCAGTTCGATATTCGCGGTGCAGTGCAGGAAAACAGCGATGGCTACTTTACGAGAGGGGCCGTTACGGTTTCAAATCGAGCCACCTTCAAAAACCTCACCACGTTAACAGGTCGATTGAATTTTGGGCCCGGGCGATACGATGATCTCAACAGCTTCGGCAACGGCATTTTCCGCACAGAGGAAACCGTCGGTGCCTCGGTGAAGTTCGAGTCGAATACGGCTAAAGCCCTGAACTACTCCTTTGAACTAGGCTATGCCACAGAGGACCTGGGGGGGCACCAGTTCACCTACAAAACAGCGGTGAACTGGCGGCCTTTGGACGGGTTAAATTTATCCGCAGGCCTTGAATATCAGGACCGAAACGGTTGGTTGCTGCATCAAGAAGACCGCAACATGACAACCTTTGATGCCCAAGGCCTCATTCCCAACATCACCGCCGAATACTTCCTCAATGCAAAGCAGCAGTTCAAACTGTCGGTGCAGTGGGTGGGCATTGAGGCTGAGGAGGATCAGTTCTACCTGATCCCCACGACCCCCGGCGATTTAATCCAAACCGTCAAACCCAACGCCGAGTCTGACTCTTTTACCATTTCCGATTTAGTCTTTCAGGCACGGTACCGCTGGGAAATTGCCCCGCTATCGGATCTCTATGTTGTCTATGTTCGGGCATCTGACATCTCGCGTTCGCTGCAGCAAGATAACTTCAGCGACCTGCTGGACAGAGCTTGGGCGGACCCCATTGCCGATCAGCTAGTGGTTAAAGTACGGTACCGATTCGGTTCCTAAACCCTGACTACTGCCTATTGAGGAGAGCTATTATTCGTCTGCTAGTTTTTGTTGCCACTCTTACGTTGTCTGCGCTGAGTCTATCCGCCCACGCCGTCTATCAGCTGCAAACCGTCGCGGACAATCTTAACTACCCATGGTCTATCGCGTTTTTGCCTGATGGCGGTTACTTGGTGGCCCTGCGCAGCGGCCAGGTTAAACGACTGGACGCCTCAGGACAGACTGAGGCTGACCTGGCAGGACTGCCTGACAGCTACGTGCTGAGCCAAGGGGGTTACTTTGATATCGTTCTGGATCCGGATTTCGCCGACAATCAGCGTATCTACCTTGCACTGGCCCATGGCACCCCAGAGGCTAACGGCACGCGTATCGTTGCAGGCACATTGAACGGAAACCGGGTTGACGACGTGACCGCAATATTCACGGTGTCTCCGCTGAAAGACACCGCCGTTCACTACGGCGGCAAAATGCAGTTTTTGCCCGACGGCACCTTGGTCATGACCACAGGGGACGGCTTTGAGTATCGCGAGGCTGCTCTGGACACGTTCAACTTGATGGGCAAAGTAATTCGCATCAACCGCGATGGCAGTATTCCCTCAGACAATCCCTTTGCGGACGGCGCTCAAGGTCACCCAGCGGTGTGGTCCTATGGCCACCGCAACCCGCAAGGCCTGGTCTTCGACCCGGCAACCGGCGAGCTCTACGCCCACGAACATGGTGCCAAAGGCGGAGACGAGTTGAATCGCATCAAACCCGGAGCCAACTACGGCTGGCCCGCGGTAACTAAAGGCATCAACTATTCCGGCGCCTACATTTCTCCCCTGCGCAGCGCTCCCGGCGTTGAGGAACCACTGAAATTCTGGGATCCGAGCATCGGCGCTTCCGGTTTAGCCGTTTACCGGGGTGATGCGTTCCCGCAATGGCAGGGTGCGCTATTTATTGGCACCTTGGTTGATTTAGACGTGCGCAAAGTCACTCTGGACAATGACACCGTCTCTGAGGAAATTCTTTTTAGCGAAATTGGCCAGCGAGTTCGTGACGTGCGCGTCAGTCCAGATGGCCTGCTGTACATTCTCACCGACAGCGACCAGGGCAAGGTCATTCGCGTGGTGCCCGAGGGTAATGACGCCACTATTGCCAGCAACCAGCAGGAGGACTAACCAATGGCCAAAACACTGGGTTCATACGTAGCGGCGGTTTTGGTCGCCTACATCTTCGGCGCGCTGTTCATCAGTCAGGGCAATATCGCCGCAGTCACCAGCCTCGGCTTTGATGTGAGCATGGCGCAACGCTTGGACGCGATGGCACACGACATCACCAACATGACGGACATCTATTTGCCTTTGGTAGCCATCAGCCTGCTGCTTGGCCTGCCGGTAGCCTTTGCCATCGTGCGGAAAAACCCGCACCTTCGCACCCTTGGCTACGCTTTAGCGGGCTTCGTAGCCTTACTCGCGATGCACGTCATTATGAAGGCAGCGCTGGGCCTGTCGGGTATCGCACCTACTCGTAGCTTTTGGGGTTTGCTAGCCCAAGGTATTGCTGGAGGCATCGGCGGCTATTTGTTTTGCCGTCTCTCCGCCAAGCGGGATGTTCTATAAGCGCCCCGGAAGAATCAGTATGGATGCGATTCTTGACCGCCCGGCCAAAATCCTCAGCCAGCAGCAGCGCCAAGCCTATTTCCGTGATGGTTTCATCGGCGTTGAAGGCTTGGTAGGCGAGCCTTGGCTAAGCAAACTGCAGGCGGTGACCAATGAATTTATTGAGCTTAGCCGCAGCATTGAAGGTTGGGATAAGCGCTTTGATCTAGAGGCCAGCCACACTGCCAAGGAACCGCGCATTCGACGCCTGAATTCCCCAACAGACTTTCACGACACCTACTGGGAATTTGCCAGCCAAGGCCCCTTCGTCGACGTCGCCGAAGACCTGCTGGGGCCCAACGTCAAATTCCACCACTCAAAGCTGAACTTCAAATGGAGCGGCGGTGGCGAGGAGGTTAAGTGGCATCAGGACATTCAGTTTTGGCCACATACCAACTACCAAGTGCTGACCCTGGGCGTCTACCTCGACGACGTCACCGATGATATGTCCCCCATGGGCGTAATACCCGACAGCCATAATGGACCTTTGTATAACCTGTACAACGAATCCGGCCAATGGACCGGGGCGTTAAACGACGAGGATATAGCGGGCCTAGCGCTGGACAGCGCCGTTTATCTGGGTGGCCGGGCCGGTTCCATTACCGCCCATAACTGCCGCTGCGTGCACGGCTCTGCCCCTAACCGAGCGCCGAGGCCACGTCCGCTGCTGCTGTGCGCCTACTCGGCGGCCCACGCCATTCCCATTACGAATCTCACGGCCAAGAGCAAGTACGCAGAGGTCATCGTCAGAGGCGAGGCCGCAAAGTGGGCAGAATTTGACCCACGCCCGGTGCTCATGCCACCAGACTGGTCTAAAGTCGGTCACAAGTCGATTTTTGAGCATCAGCAGGGTGAAGGTTGACGACCGGGCGGATTGACCGTCCAAGACCCGACCACGGTACAGTTGGTCAAAAGACCACCAAAAGCGGGAAGCTATGGCCAACAAATACTCCCCAAATACACCCCCCATAAACCACCCTTCCCGATGTGACTGCGGGAGCTCCTATAAATCTCAACGCCTTCAGTCTGAGCCCTACATCACATATTCGTATCAGCGGGAAATCTCTGCCAACGCGTCTATTAAACTATCGCTACGCTGATAGCGGTGCCTTCGCCCCTTCGATGACAGCCAGGTCTTGCGCCAATCACGAAAGGTTTTGCGCTGGAGCTCTAACGGCAATCGTTCGACAACGGCCTGATAATACCTGGGAACCTGCCTGCGCTGCCACGGCTTACCCCGGCAACCGGCGTAATGAATTATTGCTGGGTCTTTCCGTGCTGCCTCTAGATACGCCGCCGAATACACGGAATTCAGGTAGGGAAAATCTCTAGAATCCTCAACTCTTGGCGCCTCGTAAATATCTTCCAGGACGACATAGTTGAAAGGCACCTCGGCGATCCGGTCGGTCATGATGTTGACCAGGTCGAGATCAAAAAATTTAAGGCGCTTGCCAAAACGCTGAAGGCCATTGAAGTAACGCTGCACGGCGTGGCGTTCTCGCATCAGCGCAAGGTTCATGACCATGAAGCCAGAGAAATATACTCGCGCTTTAGTATTCTCAGGGAAGTACTTGTGCATCAACATATCCGGTGTGTTGCACTCTGCCGCTACACCCGCCCACTCAGCACCATGGAACTTTGTTGTAAAGGCGGTATACATATCTTTTTTAAAAAAGACATCCACGTCCGAGTAGATGGCTCTTTCGCAGTCCAGCAGATACTCCGATGCCACGAGTCGGTAGTAGACGATCTCAGTCCAACTGCCGCTGTTCTTCGGCGCACCCAGAAATAGGTTTGGATCGACTTCGATAAAGCTCATGTGATGGCGAGTACCGCGGGTGAGAAGGGCCAAACTCTCTTGCGCTTGATCCGATAACCCCGGGTGTAAAATGCGCACGTCTAGCTGTGTCGTTGCCAGCGCCGAATCGACAAGCGAGAGGATGCTTACCCCAGCGCCCAGCAAAATACGCTCGTCAAAGCAAAAGAAAATCGTGACTTTATTCACTCACCATAGCCCGCAAATTTTCGTATGAGTCATCGGCTAGTTTCTGCGCGCTGGCCGCCATTGCCGCCTGCATCACTTGATATTGCTCCCCTGACATTTCTATTGCGGTTTTCATGACATCAAACATAGATGCGTCACTATCGTAAATGAGACTGTTCTCGGGGGTCACGATGGTGCCGGCGATATAGTCCCGCTGATAAATTCCGGGTTTTGCGAAACCGTAACTCAATTGAAAACTGCCGCTAGTGCCAGAGTTACGGTAGTAGGCGTGGGCCGGATTGTCTTTTTGAAATGCTGTTAAGATAAAGTCGCAGTTTTCAATTTCTTCATAGAGATCAGAAAACGCTAGCCTCCCCAATTTAACTAAATGGCTTTTCAGCAGCGGCGGAACTGCAGAACCATCTGGCTTGCCGACCAAGCGAATTTCAAAGTTCTGATATCCGGCGGCGACAAGGCGTTTAGCGGTGTTGATTACTATCTGGTCATTACGCCGT
>CAZWQK010000117.1:0-6152 GCA_964635835.1 uncultured Pseudomonadales bacterium | reverse complement strand
CACGGCCAAGGCCATCGAACGACCTACGCGCAAATCCTCAGCGAGACCTTGGGCGTGGATTTTGAGCAGATCAATATCATTCAGGGCGACACTGATGTCGTGGCCTTCGGGGGCGGCACCGGTGGGTCACGATCTTCGCAAATGGGCGGCATTGCCGTGCAGCGAGCGGGCCTGGCCTTGGTCGATCAAGGGAAGACCATCGCCGCAGAACTGATGCAGAGTCCGGTGGCGCAAGTGGCCTATGCCGATGGCATGTTTCGGTCAGCGGCCACCGACGTTGCCGTGTCCCTGCAGCAAGTAGCTCAGGCGTCTATGGAGCCTCAGTTTGGTGGTCGTAAGCTGGCAAAAACCTTGCGCTATGACCGGGGTGGTGGTTTTACGTTCCCTAATGGAGCCCACATCGCAGAGGTAGAAATTGACCCGGACACCGGTGTGCTGACGGTGCAGCGCTATACCGCGGTTGATGACTGCGGACGCGTGATTAACCCGTTACTGGCCACCGGCCAAGTGCATGGCGGCGTGGCCATGGGCATTGGTCAGGCGCTGTACGAACACGCCCTGTACGATGATGAAGGCCAGCTCATCAGCGGCAGTTTGATGGACTACGCCATGCCCCGGGCGAGTCAGATCGCGTCCATGGACGTGGGTTTTAACGAGGTGCTGGAGCCGAACAATGAGCTTGGCGTTAAAGGTATTGGCGAGGGCGGCGCCTGCGCAGCGCCCTCCGCCGTGGTGCTGGCGGCCATCGACGCGCTGTACCACCTGGGCATTACGGCCCTGGACATGCCCATGACGCCAGAGCGGCTGTGGCGGGCGATTAATAAAAATTCGGATAAAAACCGAGCCGGAATTTTCTTGGGAGATACAAATGAGTGATTTTAGTGGCGCAGATCTCATCGCCGACGCCTTAGCCCAGATGGACGTAGAGCATGTATTTGCCATCGTCAGCATTCACAACATGCCGATTTTGGATGCCATCAACCGTCTGGGTAAAACTAAAATCATCGACGTTCGCCATGAGCAGGCGGGTACCCACGCTGCGGACGGTTATGCTCGTGCCAGCGGCAAGCTTGGCGTGATGATCGCGTCTACCGGTCCCGGTACGTCGAACACCGTGACGGGGTTGTATGAAGCCCAATACGGTTCCTCCCGGGTGCTGGTGATAACCGGCCAAGTGGAGACAGCGTTCTATGGTAAGGGCCTTGCCTATGTGCACGAGGCCGAAAATCAGGTGCCCATGCTGGCCTCGGTGTGCCGCCGGGTGGAAAGTCCCAGAGTGCCGGCTCAGCTTGGGCCGGCATTGCAGACCGTACTGGCGGACATGTACACCGGTCGGGGGGCGCCGGGTGCGCTGGAAATTCCCATTGATATTCAATACGGCGCCAACGACCCGATTGTGGTGACGCTGCCGGACAATCAGCAGTTTACGCCGGATGCTAGGGGTTTAGATCGGGTAGTGGATGCCCTGGCCAACACCAGCCGCCGGGTTCTTCTCGTCGGTGGCGGGGTTATCGCAGCCGGGGCTCACGACGAGGTGCGGGCACTGGCCGAGACCCTGCAGATCCCGGTGCTTACCACCGTAGACGGCCGCGGAGTTCTGCCCGAAGACCACCCCCTGTGCATTGGCAACTACTACAATTCAGCGGGCATGTACCAAGCCATTGTCGACGCTGACTTGACCTTGGCCATCGGTACCAAGTTCGCCGTCGGCGTGGACGGCCAATTTGCCGCGCAAACGCCGCCGGGCAAACTGGTACATATTGATATCGATGCCAATATGATTGGGCGAACCCACCACACTGACGTGGGTTTGATCGCCGATGCCGGGATGGCGCTGCGGGGCATCAATCAGCATCTGGCGGATTTGCAGACCAATGACGCTCAGTTCACGGACAAAATCCTGCACGCGGGCGAAGGTATTCGAGGCTCCATGCGCAGGCGGCTTGGCACCGATTGGCCCCAGGTCATGGACTGCATTCGGGCCAAGCTGCCGGCAGAATCCGTTTTTGTAAGAGACCAAACTATCTCGGCCTACAATTGGGGTAATCAGCAGTTCCCGATTTTGCAGCCGCGCACATCGATTAACCCGACCTCCGGAGCCATTGGCCCGGGCTTTCCCATGAGCGTTGGGGCGGCGATTGCCAGCGGGCGTGACGGTGCAGCGAAAACTCTGGTGATCCACGGCGATGGTGGCTTTATGCTCCACGCCACCGAACTGGCCACCTGCGCTCAGTACCAGGTGCCCCTGGTGATCTGTGTGTTCAACGATTCCGGTTATGGCGTGCTGCGCTACCTGCAGCAGAATCGATTTGGTCGCATTAACGAAACGGAATTGGGCAAGGTTGCCTTTGCACAAATGGCCCAAAGCATGGGTGTGCCTGGCCAGCGGGTGGACAGTGTCGAAGCCTTTGCCCAGGCGCTGGATACCGCTTTGGAAGTGGATGGACCCTATTTGATCGACGTGGACATGGAGCACTTTGCGCCCATGGAGATTTCGGTCATGCTCAAGCGGAAAGCCTAAGCCCGAGACCCCCGCAGGCTGAGCCGAAAGCCAGTCAGCGGTGCTGCTTCAAAGGCCCAGTCCAGAACCAAGTCCAGAGCCAAGCCCAGAGCCAAGCTCAAGCCAGGGGTACTTACCGCTGCCAGTTGCTCTTGGTGTTGCCATGGGTTCTGACGGTCAGGTCGCGCTATTGGTCCTAGGCTTACGCCAGTTACCAACATTTTCCTTGGCGCGCTGAAGGTTTTACGTCACAGTGCTGATCCTATGACCGCCCTTACCGACGCCGTTAAAGACGAAATTCAAACCGCCTACCGCACTTGGCTAAGTGCCCGGGATTTCAAGCCCCGGCGTGGCCAGCGCCAAATGATCGCGCAAATTGCCCGCAGCCTGTCGGCGGACGCCGATCGGGTGGCAGTAGTAGAGGCGGGTACCGGTACGGGTAAAACCGCCGCCTACTGTCTGGCCGCCATTCCTGTGGCCCAAAGCTTGAATAAGACGATTGTGCTCAGCACCGCAACGGTGGCCCTCCAGGAGCAGGTAATTCTTCAGGATCTGCCGGACATTCAAGAGCGTGCTGGCCTGAAATTTAGCCTTACTCTCGCCAAGGGCCGAGGCCGCTACCTGTGTCTGAAACGGCTGGACGACCACCTGAAATATCAAGACCAGCAAGAGATACCGATCTTTGACGCCACCGACGAAGACCATACGGTGCTCTATCAGGAAATGCTCAATCGTTTTTCCCAAGGCCAGTGGGATGGCGAAGTGGATAGCTGGGCACAAGGCATGTCGGATGCGGCTTGGTCCGGTGTCACCACAGATCACCGAGGCTGCAGCAACAATCGCTGCTCCTTTTTTAAGCAGTGCCCGTTCTTTCGCGCCCGGGCAAATCTAGAGGGCTCTGATGTCATCGTGGCCAATCACGACCTGGTACTGGCGGATCTGGCCCTGGGCGGCGGAGCTGTGCTGCCGGAACCTGAAGACTGCATTTACATCCTGGACGAAGCCCATCACATTGCGGAAAAGACCCAAAATCACTTTTCCAGCAATGCCCGAATCAACGGCACCGTGCAGTGGCTGGATAACGTCAACAAGGCCCTGGGCGCGGTGGCCACACGATTTGGCCAGCCGGTTAGCTTGACCAGTTTAGCCACCAGCGCAGCAGCGGAAACCGAGGCGCTGAGTTCCCATCTGTACGCTCTGTCCGACGGCCTGAATACCTTGAGTTTTGACAGCAAGGACGACGAACGAGAGGTATACCGCTTTCCCCAGGGTGAGATTCCCAGCACGCTGATGGATCTGGCCATGGCGGCGCTACCGTCCCTTGGCAAGCTCTGCGACATTTTGCAGCAGGCTCATGAACAGCTCCAGGAGGCCGTAGCGGGAAATTCCGATTGGGCTAACGCATACGAGGCAGAAGACTGGTTGGTGCCCGTGGGTCAGCTGCAAAGCCGGGCCTTAGCCACTCGCGCCCTGTTTGAGGATTACGCGCTTGGCGCTGGTCGACCTCGTCGCTATGCACGCTGGCTTAATCGCACGCCCTACGATGTGGAGATGGTCAGCGCACCCATTGAGCCCGGCAACATTCTGCAGGAGGTTTTATGGGATCGCTGCTACGGCGCGGTTTGTACCTCAGCCACCATCACAGCCCTCGGGCGTTTTGATCGGTTCATTGAGCGGGTGGGTCTGGACCCCTCGGTATCCACCATGGTGATTCAAAGCCCGTTTAACTACCCGGAGGTGGCGACGTTCCACGTGCCGCCGATGCGTTCAGACCCCCGTGACTTTGACGCCCACACAGAAGAGGTCATTGCGCTGATCCCCCAGTTGCTCAAGCGGCATGTATCAGCCCTGGTGCTGTTCACGTCCTGGCGGCAGCTCAATGCGGTGATCGCAGGCTTAGATCAGAGGTTGGTAGAGGATCTGCTAGTTCAGGGCGAGGGCAGTAAGCAGGCACTGCTGGCGGAGCATCGTCGCCGAGTAGACGATGGGCAGTCGTCCTACCTCTTTGGCGTCGCCAGTTTCTCTGAGGGTTTGGATTTGCCCGGTGATTACTGTCGCCACGTGGTCATCGTTAAGCTGCCATTTTCTGTACCCGACGATCCTATCGATCAGGCCATTGCCGAGTGGGCCGAGGCTCAGGGGCGCAATGCCTTTTACGAGATTTCGGTGCCTGATGCGTCACTGAAGCTGGTCCAGGCCTGCGGCCGTCTGATTCGCAGCGAGAGCGACTACGGCACCATATCCATGCTGGATAAACGCATCGTCACCCAGCGCTATGGCAAGGCGCTGCTGGAATCTCTGCCGCCGTTTCGTCTCGACCTGTCGGCATCAGCCTGAATCAGGTTATGGATTAGCAAGCTAGCGAGACTCGGGTTGGGCAGCTGCTACGCCCGATGGTTCAACGGCCGCCATGGCGTCTGGCGTTATTGCCCCAGCACTGTAAATTTTCAGGCGCCGGTGCTGGATGCGCTGCAGCAAGTCTTGCATAAAGGCACCCATGTCGGCCTTGCTGAGGCCGGCCACGATGTCAGCGATGCGCTGATTGGAATCAAAGCTGTAGTTTTCCTCGGCAAGGCTGCGCCAATAGCGCTGGCTGCGCTGGGCCAGGTTTTTGTCTTTTTCCGTGAGTCTGGCGATCAGGCCATTTTTTTGCTGCTCAAAATCTGCCTCGCCCAGCGCGTCCCAGTTGGCGACGTAGCCCTTTAAGAAGGCAATGGTTGCTTGCTCGAGGTAGGCAACGTCGGCGCGCGGGGACTGCACCAAGAAAAGATTGCCGCTTTGGGTGTCCATGCGCCGGATACCGGCGCTGACCACATAACCCAGCTGCTGTTCCGTGCGCAGATCGGAGAAAAACGGTGAGCGCAGCAGTTGACCGGCCAGAGCGCTTTTCGCTCGGCTGGTAAAGCTGTCGTCGGGGTCCTGAGCGTAGAGCAGCAGGGTCGCGTCGTTATGATCCACCGCAAGATCAATGTCCGCAGACGCGGTGATTTGGGATACCACCGGACGGGCACGCGACTGGCGGCTGATGGGCAGTACTGTATTTAACAGCTCTGCCAGGCGCTGGGCATCGTCGGCGTCGACATTGCCGTGTAAGCCCCCCACAACCGCCAGCTCAGCAAAGGTTTTCTGTCGCCAGGCCTGAAGCTGCGCCAGGGTGGTTTGCTTTAGCTCAGCGGCCTGATCTGTTGCCGCCCAGCTGGTGGATAGGAGTGCCGTCTCCAGACGTGCTAGCGCCTGGTTGTAGGGTTTGTCCTTGGTGGTGTTGCCCAGCTCCCGCACCAAGCTGTCTTTCAGTGCGGCAAAACGTGCTGCCGACAAAGGCGCCGTTAGCACCTGATCCAAGACAAAGGCGCCAAATTCGGATTGTTTGTCGCTGTAGCCGCTCAGCCGAATGCCGACGCCACTGGGGGTTGCGGCCACCGAGGCTTCCAGGCCCGCTAACAGGGCTGGGTAGGTGGACTGGGTGAGCCCGTCGTTAATTAGCTTCACGAACAGCAGGCTGAGGCTGCGGTCCGTAAGGCTTTGCAAGCCGCCGGGCACCAGCAGTTCAATGGCGACGTTTGCGCGGGGCGTAGTAAAGGACACATCGGTATCCAGCCACAGCTGCAGCCCGGGCTGATCGACGGCCAGGGCGATGGGTTGGTCATCGGCG
>CAZWQK010000116.1:0-6180 GCA_964635835.1 uncultured Pseudomonadales bacterium | reverse complement strand
CTGGACGATCACTGCCGAAGTCGCGCATGGCCTCGGCCCAACTCAGCACCGGGAACTCGGGTAGCTCCACACCGAGGACGCTGCTAAAGAGATGCTTCAGCATGCCCTCGGTCAACGCCATGATGTCCTGCTGGTCGACGAAGGATGCTTCGATGTCGATTTGGGTAAACTCTGGCTGCCGGTCAGCGCGGAGATCTTCGTCGCGGTAACAGCGGGCGATTTGATAGTACTTGTCCAGCCCCGACATCATCAGCAGCTGCTTATAAACCTGGGGGGATTGAGGCAGCGCGAAGAACTCTCCCGGATGGGTGCGGCTGGGCACCAAGTAGTCCCGGGCGCCTTCGGGTGTGGCGCGACTGAGTGTTGGCGTCTCCACATCCCAAAAACCGTTATCTTCAAGGTAGTTGCGCACGGCACTGGTAATCTGAGCGCGCGCCTGCAGGCGCTGCTGCATTTCAGGCCGGCGCAAATCCATATAGCGGTAACGCAGGCGCACGTCTTCGCCTGCCTCTGAATGCTCGTCCAGCTGAAAGGGCGGGGTTTTGGCCGCGTTCAAAATCACCAGCTCTTTGCCTAACACTTCGATTTCACCCGTGGGCATGTCGGCATTAATGGTGCCCTCAGGCCGAGGGCGAACTTTGCCCTTGGCTCGCAGCACGTACTCGTTACGAACCGAATCCGCCACCGCAAAGCTCTGCTCCTCATCGGGATCAAACACTACCTGCAGAATTCCGGTGCGGTCTCGAATGTCGAGAAAAATTACGCCACCGTGATCCCGGCGGCGATGCACCCAACCATATATCTCGACTTCTTCGCCGGTTTCTGTCGCTCTTAAATCGCCGCAATAGTGGCTGCGCATGGCGTTACCCTGTCCTGTGTGAATGATGTTGATCCGTTGCGCCACTTGCTGTGGCGAGTCTTTTTCCGTTAGCTGCCTGCGCCCTGCAGGCGGCGTTGTCAACGCTACCCGCTGGAATCACTGCTACTGGAGCCGCTGGTGCCACTTGAGCTTCCGTCGCCACCAGAAACATTCTTCTTTTTGCCCGATTTGAAATCTGTTTCGTACCAGCCGCCACCCTTGAGCCGGAATCCGGCAGCAGATATGCGCTTCTTCAGCGTATCCTGAGAACAGGCCGGGCAACGGGTTAATGGTTCGTCGCTGATTTTCTGCACGGCTTCCATTTCATGATCGCAATTGGTGCAACGATATTCGTATATGGGCATCTGATTTTCTTTGGCGTTGTTATCGAGAATTCGAGGCCGCGCATGATCTTAAAAAAAGCAGCAAAAATACAGTGATTTAGCGCTTTTTTGTTGCCACTCGGTATTGGTTCCGTTATAAATCCGCCGTCAATTCCTAGGAATTGATGCGAAAACCTTTGTGTGAACATTTGTGTGGACATATGTGTCAGAAGGTTTGCAAATCTGCGATTGCAGCCGGGGCGGAATAAGCAGCTTCGCCGCTCGCTTGATCAGCAACGTTAGTTGGGAGTGCGTGAGTCGTTTGCAAAAACGCACCGCGATTTTCAGCGGCGGCGCACCGGATTGGCAAAGACTCTGATACAGCGGAAAAGGCAGGCGAAAACCTACCTCAATGCTAATGACCGGATGAGGGTTGTCGTGAACTGAGAGAGAGACGCGGTGAAACCCCGTGCTGTTAAGGACCAGTGCCTGATTCAGCAACGCGCGGAATCACGCTGTTTAATTCAGAAAAAAAGGATCAGCAATACTATGGCTACTCAAAAGAAAGCTCCGGCAAAAAAAGCAGCTGCAAAGAAGGCTCCCGCCAAGAAAGCAGCAGCAAAGAAAGCACCTGCTAAAAAAGCACCTGCGAAAAAAGCGGCTGCCAAAAAAGCAGCAGCACCCGTAAAAAAGGCGCCTGGCATTAAAACCAAGATGACCAAAACCGCCATTCTCAACGAAATTGCAACGAACACTAACTTGTCACGAGCTCAGGTTAGCTCGGTAATGGACGAGCTAGAGTCCGTCATTGAACGCCACATCCGTAAGCGTTCTGCTGGTGAGTTCACCCTGCCCGGCTTGCTGAAGATCAAGGCTGCCAAGCGACCTGCGACCAAGAAGCGCATGGGCCGTAACCCTGCCACCGGCGAGGAAATCGTGATTCCTGCGAAGCCCGCCACTACCCGGGTCCGCGTCACGGCTCTAAAGAAGCTAAAGGACATGATCGTCTAACAGATCGTTCCGACGCAAAAGCCGGCTCTATGCCGGCTTTTTTATGCCCGAATGCTGGTAGTTGCCCCTTCGACGCTTGTCCTGGGCACATGCCTTTGTGTCTAATGCGCTCATCTCAAAACAAGTCTCATTGCTATGCGTCAATCCGCCCTGCTGCTCCCCACCCTGAAAGAAAATCCAGCCGATGCAGACGTCATCAGCCATCGCCTGATGCTGCGTGCAGGATTAATCCGACAACTGGCCAGCGGCCTCTACACATGGCTGCCATTAGGATTACGAGTACTGCGGAAGGTAGAGAGCATCATTCGTGAGGAAATGGATCGCAGCGGCGCTCAAGAGGTATCCATGCCTGTTGTGCAGCCCGCAGAACTCTGGATGGAAACCGGGCGCTGGCAAAAAATGGGCGACGAGATGCTGAGAATGCAGGATCGCCACGATCGGGACTTTTGTCTTGGGCCTACCCACGAAGAGGTGATTACCGATTTGTTTCGGCGCGAAATCCATAGTTACAAGCAACTGCCTATGAATTTCTACCAGATCCAAACCAAGTTTCGGGACGAGCGGCGACCGCGCTTTGGCGTCATGCGGGCACGAGAATTCACCATGAAGGATGGTTACTCCTTCCATCTGGATCAGGCCAGCTTTGCGGCAACCTACGAAGAAATGTACCGCTGCTACGAACGCATCCTTAACCGTATGGAACTGGAATTTCGCGCGGTGCAGGCAGACACCGGCAACATCGGCGGCGACACTTCCCACGAGTTTCACGTCTTGGCTCAGTCCGGAGAGGACACCATCGCCTACAGCGATACCGGAACCTATGCTGCCAACCTGGAAAAAGCCACAGCCCAGTGGCCTCAGCCCGGGCCAGCGGGCACCGAAACCATGAGCCGAGTAGATACCCGCGATGCGAAAACCATCAACGCCGTTGCCAAGCAACTTGACCTGCCCGTAGAACAAAATCTCAAGACCTTAATCGTGGAGGGTGAGGACACCCTGATCGCCATTATTCTGCGCGGCGACCACGAGTTAAATGAGATCAAAGCAGCCAAACTGCCTGGCGTGAAGGCACCTCTCACCTTTGCCCAAGAGGACGCCATCGCCCAAGCCATGGGCGCCAGCGTTGGTTCCCTTGGCCCGGTAAACTGCCCCATTCCCTTGTTTGTGGACGCCAGCGCTGCCGTTGTGACTGACTTTGTCTGCGGCGCCAACGAGGATGGCGTGCACTTCCGCGGAGCCAACTGGCAGCGTGATGTCACCGTCGCCGACCATCAAATCGTCGACGTACGTAATGTCGTCGAAGGCGACGTCGCCCCCGACGGTGAGGGCACGATCAAGTTTCTGCGGGGTATCGAGGTGGGCCATATTTTTCAGCTGGGGGATTCTTACAGCGCGTCAATGCAGGCTTCCGTGCTGGACCAGGATGGCAACAGCGTAACGCCCACCATGGGCTGCTACGGCATGGGTGTCACCCGCTTGGTGGCGGCAGTGATCGAACAAAATCACGACGACAGGGGCATAACCTGGCCAGTCCCGCTAGCGCCATTTCACCTCCACATCATCGCCTTGAACGGCCATAAGTCCGATGCGGTAAAGCAGGCATCTGAGGCGCTTTATGCCGAAGCCACAGCCGCAGGCATTGAAACCCTGCTGGACGACCGAGCTGAGCGCCCGGGGGTTAAATTTGCCGAAGCGGACTTAATCGGTATTCCCCATCGCGTGGTCATTGGCGATCGGAGTCTACAGAACGGGGCGGTGGAGTATCGATTGCGCAGTGAAACCGAGGCCAGCGAAGTTGCGCTGCAAGACGTATTGGCGAAAATCGGCTGCTGACTGAAGCTTAATTACTCCGGCTTATTTAACGATTCGCTACAGGGACCGCAGGCGCGGTTTTGGCTCGCAGCAGAGATTCGGCCGTTTGCGGGCCAACGAGCACGCGATGCAACTTTCCCTCTGGTGAAATAAGAACCGTCATGGGCAACACAGCGGCCTCGGCATAACCCAACAAGCGCTGGGGGTCGTCCAGAAGCGTGGGAAAGCGTATATCTAATATAGCAATAGACTCCTGCAGTTCCTGACCCTCCAGATAGTCGTAGTTCACACCCAGCACCTTGAAGCCATCTTCAGCCTCGTTTAAGTGGTTTAGCTCGGGCACCTCGTCACGACAAGGCCCGCACCAGTCAGCCCAATAGTTGATGAGCACCCACTGGCCCCGCCAAAGCTCAGGACTGGTAATGCTGCCATCAGCTACGCGCAGAGGGTTTTTCGGGCCGGTATCGGCGCAACCCGGCAGCAGGACGCTCACGGCCATCAGCAGCAGGACCTGGCAACCTAAGCGTTGGCCTCTAAATATCGGAGCGGTAAGCATGACGGTAACGTTCGCTGTGGTTATTGGCGCGGAATTTTCGGTGCAGAGGCGTCTTATTCATGTGAATCCTACACGGCGGTGCCTATACTATTTGTATTAATGACAAAGGACACCACTGGGCGACCAACGCATGGCAACCTACACGATCTACCACAATCCACGCTGCTCGAAGTCTCGACAAACACTGGCGTTGCTCAAGGAACACGGAATTTCTCCTGACGTCATCGAATACCTGAAGACCCCACCATCTGCGAACGAGATCGCAGAGCTTCAGCGCAAGCTGAATCTTTCGCTGACCGAAATGCTGCGACGCAAAGAAAAGGAATTCGCCCAAGCAGGGCTTGATCAACCCAACGTTTCCGACGAGGCGGTCTACGCGGCCATCGCTGCACACCCGATTTTACTCGAGCGCCCCATTGTTACCTGTGACGACAAAGCGGTCATCGGCAGACCACCTGAAAACGTGCTGGCCTTACTATGAGCAACCCTTACGTACTTATTCTTTATTACTCACGAACCCAGGGCACGCAAAACTTGGCTCTGCAAATAGCCCGGGGCGTTGATCAGGTTGCCGGAATTGAAGCGAGAATCCGCACGGTGCCTCCGGTAAGCGCGGTCAGCGAACGTACCGCCCCTCCCGTGCCCGATGACGGCGCCATATTTTGTACCAAGGACGATCTGGTCAACTGCAGCGCCTTGGCCCTGGGCAGCGCTACCCGCTTCGGCAACATGGCAGCGCCGCTAAAGTACTTCTTAGACACAACTGCGGACCTGTGGGCCGGCCATCAATTGGTGGGCAAACCCGCAAGCGTATTTTGTTCCACGGGCTCGCTACACGGCGGTCAGGAAACGACATTGCTCACCATGATGGTGCCGCTGCTGCATCACGGCATGTTGATTCAGGGCCTGCCTTATAGCGTGCCCGAACTCAATCATACCCAGAGCGGAGGCACCCCTTACGGCGTAACTCATTTGCAGGGCAAAGACGATGGCGCTGCGCTATCCGAGGCCGAAGCGGTTATGGCAAAACACGCTGGCCAGCAGCTGGCGGAAGTTGCGCTGAGACTGAACTAGCGTAATCAATTAACGTGAGCAAAAGCGAGAGAAACTCATGCAGGGATGGCTGTTCTTAACCTTTATCATGGTGGGCTCGTTGGTGGGCGTCACCGGCATGCGCGTGTTTTTTGTGGATCCACTCCCAACCACGGCGTTGAATGTGACTTGGTTTCTTTTGCAAATCGCGCCGCTGCTCATCACCCTGCCCAGCGCCATGCGGGGCCGACTTAAGGGCATGTTCTTCCTGTGTTTGATTAGCATCCTGTATTTCGTACAGGGCATTTTGATTATTTTCGATCCGGCGCTGTTTTACTGGGGAGTAGCCGAACTGTTTTTCGCCCTGGCCCTGTGCTTTGTCACGGCCTTATACGTGCGCAAGCTGCGGGAATTCGTGGCAGCAAATGAAGCCCAAGACACCCAATCGCCGGACTAACCAGAACCAAGACTCATTGCCATGTTAACTGAGCGTGTCCGTGATCGAGAGCGTTTGCCGCTTAATGGATGATCCGTGATTGCTGAACCACCACTACGGCTTCCGCTTCTTCGACTTCCTGAACCAGGTA
>CAZWQK010000115.1:0-6192 GCA_964635835.1 uncultured Pseudomonadales bacterium | reverse complement strand
CCTGCCCGGCGCGTGGGTCACCGAGTAGACTCAGTTACCAAATCGGTAGCGCAACTTGGCAACAAAAGAATCGATCACCGGCTCAGAAAAACTGTCGTCAAACAGATCTACTACGTCGTATTCGCCTGCGGGTCGCAGGAAATTGCCGCGATTGTAAACCAGATACAAGTCCGTGAGTGGCGCGATAGCCCAGCGATAGCGCAGCTGAGTGGTCAAGCGGCTAATATTAAAGTCGTAATTGGCTTGCTCTCGCTCAGCCGTGATGAGGTCGCCATCGCCCAGCGGAATTTCGTAGTACCCCACGTCTTCAGCGCGGATGCCCGCCCACTGCAGATTCCAGCGCAGCTCGTGCCCCGGCGCGATGAACCAGTTGATGTCCAGAGAAGAGCTCCACTCATCGGCATCGAAGGCGCCAAAGTTTCTGTCTCCTTGGTGCACGAGCCAGGCATTTCGATCCTTGTACCGAAGGTCGAAAGACAAACTAAGCTGATCGATGGGTAAATACGTTACCCCCGTCCAGGCGTTGTAGGACCAATCTCCCAAATGTTCTTGAGCACCGCCCAAACCAAAGCTGAAGCTGGCTTTTTTGCCTGCATCCGTTGCGAGCACGGACTCAAACCAGCCACCACCGTCCACCCGATAGGCGCCATTGCCCCGGCTGTCGATGTCTTCGTAGCGCTTGGGAAAGTAGCCGATGCCCACCCGCAGACTATTGCGCCCGGGCAACACCACCGACGAGCGCCACAGCACGGCACTATCGGTCACCTGATTTTCTTCCATATTGTGCTGCTGCTTGATCACCAGCGTCGTGCGATAGTTTGACAGGGACTTGTTCACTTTCTGCTTGTTGTACAGCAGCACATAGCGGCCGAGGACGTAATCGTTGCGGCGCAGGAAGCCCAAATCGTTGAAGTCGATGTTTTCGTCCATGATGTCCAGCTCAAACTTATGGCGCAGGTTTGGACTGGCCGCATAGAGCGCGTCGAACATGGCGCCATAACCCTCGATGCCGTCGCGGTCACTCATGATGAACTGGGCATCGGCGTTCAGCACACCACCGCCGGCGGTCAAATGGGCATCCAGACTGTGCACACTGGCATCGAATTCACTGCCGGTCATATACGTGCCCATGTAACCCCAAGACGTATTTTCGGTACCGGTGTATAGGACCGAGCCACCGCAAAATCTCTGCCCTGACCGGTGAGCAAAATCTCTTCGTCATTCACGTCCCTAGCACGCCATGCCACGTCATCCTCGAAGGCCGCAAGCACACCATAGCGCCAGTTATCCGTACTGCCAGTAATCTTGCCCGCTCCAAGCAAATCCGTGGGCACGTCGCGCTGACCGCGCTCTAATTCCACATCATCAGGCACGCTGAGCTGGCTTGCGGTGCCACCAATACGTCGAGTGTTCAGCAGGGATACCGGTAGCGGCACATGCTCTTGCAGGAAAACCCGACGCGAGGTAGTCGAGAAGTCTTCGTTCAAAGCGATGCGATTGATGGAGCTAAAGTCGTCCCGGGGCATCACGTTAAAGATCTCACTGCCTTCAAGGAAAAACAGCCGCTTCTCAGGAAAAAAAGTTTCGCTGGCCGTCAGGTTGAGCACCACGTCATCTGACTCCACCGCACCGAAGTCAGGGCTTAACGACCCGGATATCTGCGCCGCCGGCGAGGGTTTCCAGGCGAAGTCTGCGCCAATCCGCAGGTCGGTGTCGTCATACACCTGATCCTGAGTCACCGAAATAAAGGGGATTATCGAGCGCTGACGAACGGGCTTAACGTCTTCCATCTGCA
Source organism: uncultured Pseudomonadales bacterium (assembly GCA_964635835.1). GTDB lineage: Bacteria > Pseudomonadota > Gammaproteobacteria > Pseudomonadales > Azotimanducaceae > UBA4421. The sequence goes on along the minus strand of CAZWQK010000115.1, from coordinate 4,397 downwards.
GGCGGTTAAAGGCTGAAACGTAACGTTTGGTGGTGACACCGTAGCGCGGCCACTGATACCGCTGATTGCGATGGGACACCATGCGGCTGGCCACAAACCCCATATTTCGCAAACCGTCTCGTTCCGGCATATCCATCATCGACCAGGGCAGAAACATCTCGGCGCTCCAGCCTCGGTCTGTGCGAACGGTCTTGGCAATCCAGGGACCGTCCCAATCTGACTGGAAGCGACGCTCTGGCAGAACCTTACCGTCGCTCAGGCTGTTGCCCAGCGACACGTAAAACCAGTAACCCAGCTTGCCCTCACCCGAAGCATCAATGGTGACGCCAAAGAGGTCGCGATCAACCCAGTCGTCCCGCCGCGTTAGCCGCTGGACCAGCGTATCTACGGGCTGCTCCATATCTGCACTGATGTAAAAGCCCTCTTCCGTGGCAAACATGCGCATTTTCGTCCCGAACTCTGCGTCGGTACCCAGGTCTGGAATGGATACCCCCATGTTGTCGTAGTAGGGAATGTTGCGCCAAACCGCCTCGTCGATTCGGCCATCAATGGTTACCTCGGCCGCTGCATCGTCCAGGGTTTGTATGCTCAGTTCGTGGAGATCCACACCAGCTTCGATGTCGAAAACCCGCTGCACACCGGGGCCAGCAAACCTCGGCAAGTCGGTTGTCAAATCCCTTGAGCTTTCTGGAAGCTGTGCCTGAGCACCTGGCTGCCGAGGCGCTTGAGATGGGTCACTGAGGACAGCAGCCTGAGTCCGGCGAGGGGCGTAAGTCTGGATACCGGGTTCGTCAGCGACGGTAAGACCGGAGCCGCTGATATGCCAGGCATCAGCGAATCCGATACGGCGCAGGCGCTGCAGCAAGCTGCGACTGTTCACCCGCGAAGATTGAGCCACCACCCGATACACTTGGCCATTGGATCCTTGGCCAGCAACAATGCCCAAACGAATGCCCTCGGCGCTCAAATTTTGCTGCAGGCCATCCGATCGTCGCTGGGCGTTGGCGCGTTGCGTAAAGCTCCCCAGCACTACGCCGGACGCCGTTGGGGCCTTGGCCTCAACGACGGTGGACTGGGCTGCCAGGCCTTCCACGGCCGTCAGCGTAAAAACAACCAATAACAGAGCCACGACAAATCGCCGCGCTGAATTCTGGGACACAAGTGATCGGGACAACACAAACCTCACATCTTAGGACGGCTATCGCAGCAGCAAATGGCGAGAAAACTTCAAGAAACGCGGCCTCAAATAAATAATGTACCGGCTTGGTGCAGAAAGATAGTCGCGGCGCGTTTTCAGTCAAACGGATTGCAAGCGTGAATTCTTGACTCGCGCCCCGTAAACAAGACATTGTTACCACGTCGGGCTTGCAGCAGCCTGTTCCAGCGAACAATTTCTTAACCCAATCGATTCAACCTCTAATCACCCAATAACAACATGAGGAACCGACCATGAGCATTACCCCATCTAGTACCGACGCGCTGATTCTGGAGCAACACGATCGGGTGTTGTTGATCAAATTGAATCGGCCCGACCGCCTTAACGCCATCAGTCGGGACATGCTGGACGAGTTGTCTGCCAAGGTAGTAGCCGCGGACAAAGACCCAGAAGTTCGGTGCATCGTGCTCACCGGTGAGGGTAAGGGATTCTGTGCTGGCCTTGATTTAGTGGACAAAAATAAGCGCCGTGAGGATAAGCAAGACCAAAAGGCTCAGGGCGAGCATAACCGTCCACCCCGCCAGCTATTTAATTTGCGCGACGCGCCCATCAATGTCATGTGGCACTGCGATACCCCAATCATCTGCGCGGTGAACGGGGCGGCGGCTGGCTACGGCATGGATCTAACCCTGCTTTGCGATATGCGCATCATGTCGGAGCACGGCAAAATGGCGGCCATTACCGTGCGGCGTAATGTGGTGCCGGAAAGCGGCGGCACTTGGCTGCTGCCGCGATTGGTGGGCTGGGCAAAGTCCGCTGAACTTTACTATCGCGGCCGCACGGTGATGGCTGACGAATGTCTTGAACTTGGCTTGGTAAACGCTGTTGTGCCTCACGATGAGCTGTTGCCCACGGCCATGGCCTGGGCCCGGGAGATTGCGGAGAATGCACCCATGGCCGTACAGACCACCAAACGTATGATGCGCATGGGTTTGGAAGAGTCTTACGACACCGCCGTGGACCACCTCATGGTGCACTTGGCTGGCATGTTCGCCAGCGAGGACTTTGAGGAAGGCCTGAAAGCCTTTCTGGAGAAGCGCAAGCCCAACTTTACCGGTCACTAGGGCGCGCGCCTGACTTAACCTTGGCCTCAATCCGGAAATCTCAGCGCCCACTTGGGCGCTGGCACTAGCGCTTGGCGTCCTCGCGAATTACCTGAGCGCCAGTCGGGTCAACAAGGCGGCCGTGAACAATTTGATTGTTGGCGTGACCCAGCTGCTGCAGGGACATCGCGCCCTGCAGGGCAGTCCAAAATCCCTGCGCGTCTTGAGCCTGATTCACGCTCTGTTTTGCCAGGCGCAATCCCATGCTAGGCCTGCTGGCAATCCGCTGAGCCAGGGTATCCGTGTAGTCCTCCAAGCTCTCCCGCGGCACCACCTGATTCACCATACCTAAGTCTTTGGCCTCGGCTGCGGTGATCTTGTCGCCGGTAAACAGCAGTTCCTTGGCTTTGCGCGGCCCCATTTCCCAGGGGTGCGCAAAATATTCCACCCCATTCACGCCAAACGCCACTACCGGGTCCGAGAAGGTGGCGTCGTCAGCAGCAATAATCAAATCGCATACCCAGATCAGCATTAGCCCGCCGGCAATGGTTTTGCCGTGAACCTGAGCAATAGTGGGCTTGGGCAGGTTACGCCAGCGCCAGCACAAGCCAAGATAGATTTCCTCTTCTTGAGATTGATAGCCCTCCGCTCCGGGCTTGGTGAACCCACCCCAATTAGTCACCGGCGTGAAGTCAGCCATGGTGGTTCTGTCGGCTAAATCGTGACCCGAGGAAAAATGCGGACCATTGGCATTCAGCACGATAACCTTTACCTCGTCGTCCTGAGCCGCCAGATCAAACGCCGCGTTTAGCTCATACAACATGGCCTTGTCCTGGGCGTTACGCACGTCCACACGATTCAAGGTCATTCGGGCAACATGGTTGGTTACCCCGTAGACAATGGTTGAAAACTCTGACATCCGACCCTCCTAGGCTTACAATGCCGAAATACTAGCAAGTGCAGGGTTGGTTAGAAGCGTTATTCGGCCCGGACGCCCAGCCACGGCACCTTTGCATTTGCCCGGAAATTGGCGTTTGCAGACGCACCCACAAAGCGAACCACACTCAAGGCTGCTCCGAGTGCAACACACAACGGATTCCTCACAACCTGACGCCGGCCCCGACCAGCCGTTTACAACCGGCACAAAAAGTCTTCTCGGCTGGCGCTGGGTGGCTATGGGGTTGATCTTTGCCTTGGGGCTCATTGCCTTCGCTAACGGTGTGGCCCTTACCGAGCGACCAAGCATCACTACCGCACCGCTACTGGAGCGGGTTTACTACATTCTTGGCCTCTTCGTTGTCGGCGGTCTGGATTTAGGGGTACCCGTGGGCGGACCCGTTTGGGCCCAGGCCCTGCTGTGGATTGCCTTTTTCGGTGCGCCGCTGCTTACCGCCTCAGCCGTGGTCGAGGCGGTGCTGCGCATGCTTAACCCCCAGCAGTGGCTGCTTCGCAACCTTAACGATCACATCGTGATTTTTGGCTCAGGTGAACTCACCATCAGCTATCTGCGCCTGCTGCGGCGGAAGAACAGTCGCTGCCGGGTGGTGGTCGTGGATACCGGGTTTGAATCCATTCGCGAACAAGAGCTCCAGCAAAAGTATGGCGCCGTGACGGTGGTCGGCGACCTTACCCTTGGGTTTCTCCGCAACCAGCTCAAGCTCCAACAGGCGAAACGCGTCTTACTGCTTGGGCGCAATGATTTTCAGGCCTTCGAAGCGGCAACCCGAGTGCTAGAAACCGCGCCCAATTTAAAGTTCCGGCTAATCGTGCACTGCCATAATTTGCGCTTCATGCGCACCCTGCTGCAGACCTCGCTGGGGCGTTACTGCATCATCTTTAATCGCTACAACATGGCGGGCATGGCCTTTGTTCGCCGCAGCCTGCGCCCGCACTTCGCCAGCACCCAAGGTCTGGACACGGTGGTCATCGCGGGCTTTGGTCGATTCGGTCAGTCGGTGGTGGAGCAGTTGCGGCAAAGCCAGGCACAGGAGCTGGCCCATGTAGTGATCATCGACCAGGACGCCGAGCGGCGCATGCTGGTTGTGGAGGAACAGCAGCAGCTGCAGTCCAACTACGAGCGCTCGGTCATGCGCGGCGAAATCTCTAATCCAGACGTTTGGCGCCGCGTCGCCGCCAAG
>CAZWQK010000114.1:0-6213 GCA_964635835.1 uncultured Pseudomonadales bacterium | reverse complement strand
GCTGCGGTGGCATGAAAGCGTTGGGCATGGAAATGGAGTGCGAGGTATGCGGCGGTAACCCGGAGAACTGTGAAAAATCGTTCTTTACCCAGGATGCCACCGACGGTGAATCTGGCACTAAGGCGCCAGAATCCAGCGCCGCAGATCTATCGCGTCGTGTCGGACGCTAATACGAACCCAGCGAATTCCCGTGCCCGCTGCAGTGGGTCCAGACTCTTCATTCGGCCCTGGCTGACCTGACCGATGGCTTTTTCCAATTTCACGACTTTCGTTGCCATGCGTTACGCCTTCGGTAGACGCGGCGTAAGCGGTCGCGGCGATCTATCCTATGTATCTACCCTGGCTTTCGCTGGTCTTGTGATAAGCATTGCCGTGTTGGTGTTCGTAACCTCGGTTGTGAACGGTTTTGAGCGAGAGCTACGCGAGCGTCTGCTCAATGTGTTACCACACATCAGCGCTACCACCAGCCAAGGCCTGCCAGCGGAATTGGCGCCGCGACTGAGCGCAGCGGCACAAGGGGCCGGGCTGGTGGGTCTGGCTCCGGTGATTACCAGCAACGGGTTGGTGGCTGCCAAAGGTAAAGTCCGTGCCGGGAAAATTACCGGCGTAGACGAAAGTTATGCCCAGGTCAGCGCTCTAGCGCAATTTGTTACAAAGGGCAGTTGGTCTGAGTTGCAGCAAACACCTTTTGGTTTATTGATAGGCACAGGAATCGCCGACCAACTGAGCGTCGGTCTTGGCGACCAGGTTGTGGTCTTGCTCCCAGACCAGCGCATTAGCCTGGCCGGTGCAATGCCGCGGCAAAAACGCTTTCAGATCGTGGGGGTGTTTTCCAGCCAGTCGCAAGTAGACGCCAGCGGTATTTTCATGTCGTTGGGGAATGCTCAGCGACTCATGCGCATGCCTGGAACCGTGCATGGGGTGCAGGGTCGGCTGGCGGATTTGTTTGACCCCTATCAGGCGAGGGCTTTCCTCAGCGCTCAAATACCGGCAGCCGGCCTTCGTGTGCAGTCATGGATGACGGAGTTTGGCACGCTGTATCAGGCCATTTCTGTGCAGAAAGCAACGTTGTTCCTGCTGTTCTCTCTGCTGACCGCAGTGGCGGCTTTTAACCTGGTCTCGGGCCTAATCATGATCGTCGAGCAACGACAGGGCGATATCGCAATTTTGCGCAGCATGGGCGCAAGTCGGAGCAGGGTGTTGGGTTTGTTTTGCCTTATGGGCGTAGTTCTGGGGATGGCAGGAACTGGTGTCGGTATGCTCTTGGGTGTGGGTTTAGGTCATCTTGGGCCTTATGTCGTTGACTGGCTGTCTGCCGCGCTTGGTTATGAACTGATGTCCCAGTACTTTATCGCCTATCTACCGGTGCAGGTTTTGCTCTCAGATTTGTTAATGATTTCCGGGCTTGCCATCGTCGCGACATTTTTCGCCAGTCTGTACCCTGCCTGGCGAGCTACCCAGTTAATGCCGAGCGAGGTGCTTGCAAATGAATGATGCCCCTGACCTGTTGCGGGCGCGTAAAGTCTCCAAACACTACTCAACAGGTGGTGCGCCGATTGCCGTGCTGCGTGGGGTGGATCTAGCGCTGGAGGCCGGTGAGCGAGTGGCGATTGTCGGTCGGTCTGGAACCGGTAAAAGCAGCCTGTTGCATGTGTTGGCGGGGTTGGACGAGGCTGATGCTGGAGAAATTATGGTAGCCGGCGCTTCTCTGACTGATGCCAGCAACGAAGCTCGCACCGCCTTGCGGGGGCGCTATATGGGTTTCGTTTATCAACAGCATCATTTGCTGCCGGAGTTTACGGCGCTAGAGAACGTTGCCTTGCCGCTGCGCCTTAACGGAGTTGGACGCCGGGAAGCCGAGCAGCGTAGTGCCGAGCTGTTGGCAAGGGTAGGCCTGCAGCAAAGATTGACGCATTTGCCTTCACAGCTCTCAGGCGGTGAGCGCCAGCGGGTATCGGTGGCCCGGGCCTTGGTTCATCAGCCCCAACTGGTAATGGCAGATGAACCCACGGGCAACCTGGATGACACCAGCGCTCAGGAGCTAATGGCGCTAATGGTGGCGCTTAGCGAAGAGCACGGTGTTGCCCTGCTGGCGGTTACTCACGATCGTTCCATGTTGAGTCACTTCCATCGCGTGTTAACCCTGGCGGAAGGCCTGCTGACGTCTGCAATCACTGGAGGTGGGTAGGGTGGTAGCTGGGCTGAGGTTGCTTTACCAGATGGCCGCAAGAATGTTGCTGCAGGGGGCTACCGGGTTCGTCCGATTCGTTACTTGGGTGTCGCTAATTGGCTTGGTGCTTGGGGTTGCTGTGCTGACCCTTGTGGTAAACGTGATGAACGGTTTTGATCGGGAGTTGCGGCAGCGCTTGCTGGGTAGTATCCCGCATTTAACCGTGGCGCAAACGCCGCTGTCCGAGGACATGCGCGCGTTGCTGTTATCGGAAGAACGGGTGAGCAGTGATGGCAAGTATTTCCAGGGGTTTGGAGTACTCACTGCTGGCTCCCGGGCTTTTCCCGTCGCCATGATGGGATTTGGGACAATTGACCTGCAAGCCATGCCAGACCTTGACCGGAGCATGCGCCGGGGCGGACTGGCAGCATTTCGCGACATGCCACACTCAGTGCTGATCGGTGAACCACTGGCACGCTATTTGGGACTGTTGCCAGGTGAGCCGGTGATTTTGGGCGTCGCAGTTGCCCAGGGGGATAGCGTTACCCTGCGCTGGCTGCGCCTGAGTCTTGCCGGCACCTTCGAGATGGGCGCAGAAACCGATTACAGCACGGTGGTAGTAAATCTGGATCAACGGTCTGATGACGAGTGGCGAACTCTGGGCCAACTGGGCACCCGTATCATGTTGGCTGACCCGATGGATGCGCCTGCAGTAAAAGCGCGGCTGACAACGGCGATGCAAACGCCTCAGATCGTTACCTGGGAGGCCACCTATGGCGAGCTCTTCCAGGCGGTACGCATGGAAAAGAGCATGATGTTTGTATTGCTGTTTCTGGTGGTGGCCATAGCAGGATTTAACATCATCTCGGGACAGTCCATGATGGTCCACGACAAGCGCTCGCAGATTGCCATGCTGCGAACTATTGGCGCCCGGCGACGCTTCATTTTTGCGTTGTTCTTGTCCCAGGGGGCGTTCATTGCAGTCCTTGGCACAACGGTTGGCCTGTTGCTGGGATTATTGATGACCGGAAACGTGGACGCCTTGATAGATGCCTTAAGCGCGATAACGGGTCAGCATTTGCTCGAGGGCTCTTATTTCATGTCAGTACCTACCTATGTGGCGTGGACGGACTTGAGCATCATCGTGCTCCTGAGCATCGGCGTTGCGCTGGTTTCCTCTTGGCTGCCCGCCAAACGGGCCAGCGAGCTTGCACCCGCCAGACACTTACACTAGCGCTGTTATCCCAGGTTGCTGCTGGTCGGTTGGCGCAGACCAGGCGCTTGAAAAATCACCTGAGTCGCTGGGCGGCTATCGCTGATTTTCTTCAGCGCCAGTTTGGGCGGCTATTTTTCGTTGGGCCGTGAGCCGCTGACGCCTGCGCCACTTTCGCGCAACCCGGTTACGCCAGAGAAAATGGGTCACGGTAAAAGCCAAGCTGCCGCTCACCAAGCCGCACAGTACAGCCCCGACAAATAGCGGCTCCGCAATGGTGAAAAAATTGCTGACCAAGGAGTCCAGGGTGAACTCAAGCCCCGCCTGATCCAGGTCCATGCCTAAAATCCACGCGCCCAGGCGATAAGAAGCGTAGAACATTGGCGGAATTGTAATTGGGTTGGTAATCCAAACTAAAGACACGGAGATTGGTAAATTCACTCGGAAGAACAGAGCGATCAGAGCCGCTAGCAGCATCTGCGAGGGTACCGGGATAAACGCCGAAAACAGGCCCACAAAGGCAGCGCCCGAAACCGAACGGCGATTGAAGTGCCACAATTCACCGTGATTAAGCAAATGAGCGACAGGTCGCAGGGCTGATATCTCACGTAACGCCTCCCTGCTGGGGATTAACTTACGCAGTCGTTCTTTCATTACTGGCGTTCAATGTCGGGTTCCCTAAATCGCTTCGATGCGGTCATTGGATTTATCGCTAAAGCCCTTGCGATGCCGCGGCAGCTGTGTCTTAACCAAGTATCGTGACCACACGAGGGCGACATAGGCTGGCTGTCACGGTTGCTCAGTGCAGATCTTTTGTGCTTCGTGGTTGGTTTGTCTTGTCCGTGGTTGTTTGTTGTTGTTACGTTGGCAGCGCATGGCTGCAGGCCAAGAGCCAAATCATACCGAAATGCGCCACCGGTGTAGATCGTCTCCTTACTGGCAGGGTGCTTGATCTGCGCCCTCGATCCAGCCATCAATGGGTTACCAATGTAATCGTGGACACACAGTCCCAGTCAAGCCAGTACTCCGCAATGTTCGATCAGTCGCGGCAAGCGATAGCGCCGAGCAATACCGGCGGGCGAAAGGGTCGGGCGCTGAGCCAGTGTTCGGATCTGGACGGTAAGCGGCTGCTGTTGAGTTGGCGAAATGTATCACCGCCTGCGGTGGGGCAACAATTTACCGCTGTGGTGAAGCTCAAGGCGCCCTGGGGGGCAGCCAACCCCGGTGGGTTTAACTATCGACGCTGGCTCATTGCCAGTGGCTACGCAGGTACTGGCTATGTGCGGTCGCTCCAGCGTATTGATGAAGACCTTAAGCCGCCGATCAGGAGCCAATGGGCCGAATATCTCCGATCCACCTTGAGTGACCAAGGATTGGTGCGGGCCGGGGTGCTGCAGGCACTTGTTACTGGTGATGGCGGGCATGTTGCCCCCCAGATTTGGGAGGTTTATCGGCTTACCGGCACCATCCACTTACTGGTTGTTTCCGGCCTGCACGTTTCGATCCTGTCCATTATGATCTTTGTATTCTTGTTGTATCCCTTGCGGCTTATGGGACTTTATCGGCGGCGTGATGCGGCTGGCTTGATTGCAGGGGCAGGGGTCTGTCTTGGTGCGCTCTTCCTCGGTTGGTTTACTGGCGCCGGATCGCCGGTTTTGCGAGTCGCTGTTACGCTGGTCGGGTTATTCGCTATAAAATTGGCCCAGCGTCGCAGCGCCTTTGGCTCAGTACTCCTGTTGTCCATGTTGTTAACCACCTTGGCCATGCCCCTGCAGGTGTTCCACCCTGGTTTCTGGCTTTCTTATGGTGCAGTGGCGGTGCTGCTGTTCTTTTTTCTGCCGCGGCGGCCATCCGCACCGTCGTTGTCTGGATCGATTCAGGCACAGCTGGTGCTGATCGTCGGCCTTTCGTCCCTCACGGCCCTGGTTGTCGGCGAGTCAGCTCTTGTGGCGCTTCCTGCCAATTATCTTGCTGTGCCGCTACTCACACTGATTACGGTTCCGTGCCTGTTTTTTGGGCTTTGTTGCGCTGCGCTTGGCGGCATTTTTAATCCTGTCCTCAGTGAGGCACTGATGGCTCTGGCTGAGCTGTTATTGCACCTGGCAGACTTTAGCGTTGTTCTGATTGAGCATTTGATGACCGCACTGCTTGACATCGTGCCCAAGCGCAGCGTCAGCGTCGGCTTTGCAGGTCTCCTGACAACGCTTCTTGCCTTAATCAGCGGGCTGATTGTGTTGCTGCCCTTGTCCCCTTATCTGCGGATAGGCGCCTGGGGTGGTTTGCTGGCGTTGGGGTTGCAAACTCAGTCGGCGATCCCTGCGGGTGAATTCTGCATTCGAGTGGTCGATGTGGGTCAGGGTAGTGCTGCTTTCGTTGATACCGCCCAGCATCGATTGCTGATCGATACCGGGCCGGGTTTCGAGACGGGAAACTTGGCTCGCTCCCAGATATTGCCGACTTTGCGCACAACCGGGAAACACGACCTGGATCTGGTGCTGCTCAGCCACGCAGACCTTGATCATGCTGGTGGCCTGGAGTTTTTTCGTGATTACTTTGAGCCGTTACCCATGCTGGGTCCGGAAAACTGTCCCCATCAAGAGTCTTGGGTTTGGGATGGTGTCAGGTTCACTACTCTGCAAGCGGTTAGCCTAAAAACGGACAATGACCGCTCCTGTACGCTGTTAGTCCAGGCCGAGTCCCAAGGCGGCACAAGGAGCGTTTTTTTTAGCGGTGATATCTCTGAGTTGGCTGAAGAGCAGTTGTTGCCCTATTTGCCAGGGCAGATTGATCTGTTGCTGGCTCCTCACCACGGCAGCGGTTCGTCATCGTC
>CAZWQK010000113.1:0-6332 GCA_964635835.1 uncultured Pseudomonadales bacterium | reverse complement strand
AAGCCCGTGCGCTGGTAGGCCTCAAGAATGTCTGGCGTTAACTTGCCGTCAGTGCCAAGGGTCAAAGGGCCGCGATTGCCCAGGCGGTCGGCCCTGCGGATGCCGTCGGCTACGTAATCGGTCATGTCGTGAGCATGTTGCTCTGGGGTTAGCGTTGTCATCGGTTTGCTACCGCGGGGCTTTGGAACATAGCCGAAGATAGTACACACTGGCTGTGCGTCTACCAACCAAGGCCTGTTTCCTGTGCAGCAAGTGATGGTGGCTGAGGAGATAACAGCATAAGGCTCCAGGGGGGGAGTAATCATGTCGAAGCATTTACCGGGAAAGCTGGGTGACCCAGCGATGACCCTGCTTACTGGTCCGAGAATCGATCCGCGTATCGCTGCTGCAATTTGCGCGCAGCGTTGAGGGATAAGGGTACGCGGATGCCTTCACACTGCTGAAAAATCCAGCGTTTCAGGCGTATACGTTCTGTTTTCGGGGTTGCAGAAAGCTATGAAGTCGATATGTTTCAGCAACGAGGGTTAGAGCTGAGAAGATGAGTGTGCGAAAGGTTTTGCTAGCCTTGGCCATGTTAGTTTGTTTGGTTGTCGGTGTGATGTCAGCGGCTGGTTTTGATGTGTTCTTGCCGGGCACCGTTCTTGGTGATCTGCAGGTGAGCGAGGTGGGGCGCCTGTCGGTGATCAGAGCCGCAACGTTTTTGACCATGGCTTATTTTATCTTTCGACATCTGCGCAACAAACGACCGCTATCATCGGTGGCCCCGGTGCAGGTCTTCGTTAATTGCCTGATTGCTGTCGGTCTATTTCGCGCACCCTTTGCCACGGCACACTGGCAGGACTGGTTGATCCTTGCTGGCCTGCTAGTGGCTTCAGCGCTGCTTTATTTCGAAAACCGTAGCGAATCGCAAAAAATCTTCAAAAACGATTGGTAGCCATTCCCGGCGGCACCGCTCAGGTGCGCCCCCCGTCAATAGTGAAACTCTGACCTGTGATCATGGCGCTATCGCTGGCAGCCAGGAAAAGCGCCAGTTTTGCGACCTCTTCCGGCAGCAGTCGTCGGGGCAACGCCACTTGAGTCATCCACTGTTCTTCTTCTTCTGGCGTTAGCCAGGTTTGCAGCTGGCGCTGGGTCACCACCCATCCAGGCAAGATGGCGTTAACCCTGATGAAGTCGTCACCAAAGTCCCGCGCCAGCGCCTTGGTCATACCGATTATGCCAGCCTTGGCGCTGACGTAACCGGGCATGTTCCGAGGCCCGAGCAGAGCATTAATGGAACTGAAATTGATGATGGAACCGCCGCCGTGGCTGGCCAAAATGGGCGCCGCCGCTTGCGCTGCAAAAAAAGCTGCGTCGAGATTAACGGCCATGCCGTCGCGCCAACTGGCTTCGCTGACATCCTCGGGACTTTGCCGCATGTCGTTGGCGGCGTTGTTGATCAAAACCGATAGAGGCGCTTGCTGATTGGCGCTGGCAATAGCCTGATGCAGCTTTGACGTATTGGTGATGTCCAGGCAAAGAAATGTGGCTTGGTCGTGTAGCGCCTGAACCAGCGCTGAACCCTCGGCCTCGTTCTGGTCGACAAATGTCACCTTGGCCTGCTGCTGGGTAAACGCCCGCACCAGTGCGGCACCAATTCCTGTGGCGCCACCGGTGATGAACACACCCTGTCCCGCCAGGCTTGGATAAATGGTTGCACTCTGCATTTAAAGACCTCTTTGGTTATGATCCACTGCCGCGTTGTCGCCGCCGGGGCGTCTTAGGTTTAACCGCAAATACTGTCACGGCAGAGGTGGCTGCATGAATTATAAAGATCAGCGGGCTTGGCAAACCCCGGAGATTTCCGGGCAGCACAGAATGCCAGCTCACGCGCCGTTGTCCAGTTGGCGTAATGAAGCCGATGCGCGGGCCGACACCCCTAGTGAGGGGCTGCTGTGTCTGGACGGCGAGTGGGGATTTCAGCTTTTCGACAGTCCCCTGGCGGTGCCTGATCATTGGCCCGAGTCCACGTCTGAACTGTATCCGATGACGGTTCCCGGGAATTGGCAGACCCAGGGTTTTGATCGACCGATTTACACCAACCTGAAGTATCCGTTTCCCTGTGATCCGCCCTCGGTTCCGGAGGCAAATCCTACCGGCTGTTATTGGCGCGAATTTTCCCTGCCTCCGGGTTGGCTAGATGGCCAGCAAAGCCGCGTTATCTTTGATGGTGTGGATAGCGCCTTCCATCTTTGGTGCAACGATGTCTGGATTGGTTACTCCCAGGACAGCCGTTTGCCAGCGGCCTTTGATCTTAGTGGGGTGCTGAGGGAGGGAACAAATACTCTCAAAGTTCTGGTTTTTCGGTACTGCGATGGCAGCTATCTTGAAGATCAGGATATGTGGAATTTAAGCGGTATTTATCGCTCGGTGTACTTGCTGCGCAAGCCCGCTCAGCGTATCACCGATGTGCAAATTACCGCGGCTCTGGATCAAGCCTACGAACACGGCCAGCTGGGTATTAAGGTAAGCACGGAAGGGGCCCAAGGATGCAGCGTGCGTTTGGGACTTTACCCGCTGCCAGATCAGGGAGCTTCGCTGTTGTCTGGGGATCTATACGCTCTTGGCACCGCCCGGGTAGATGAAAAAGGCGGTTATCGTGACCGCTGCCATTTGAATCTCGCCGTGTCGTCTCCTCGGCCGTGGAGTGCAGAACAGCCCTGGCTTTACCGGCTAACGATTTCTTTGGTTGGTGCAGATGGCAGGAATATAGAGACTGAGGCCTTTGATATTGGCTTTCGTTCGGTAGAGATAAAGGCCGGGCAGCTGTGTGTGAACGGTAGGCCGATTATTGTTCGTGGCGTGAACAAGCATGAGCACGATCCCGAACACGGTCATTGGGAATCCCTTGAGGCTGTTGAGAATGATCTGCGGCTGATGAAGCAACATAATTTCAACGCCGTGCGCTGTTCTCACTATCCCCATCAGACCGGGTTCTATCGACTGTGTAATCGACTGGGTATGTACGTGGTTGATGAGGCCAATATCGAAACTCATGGCATGACCCCGATGGGCGCCCTGGCCGACGATCCGCTTTGGGCAGGTGCATTTCTTGAGCGCATGACTCGTATGGTTGCCCGGGACTTTAATCACCCTTGCATCGTGATTTGGTCCCTGGGCAATGAGTCAGGTTACGGCACCGCCCACGACGCCATGTATCAGTGGACGAAGCGTACAGACCCTTCTCGGCCTATTCAGTACGAGGGCGGTGGATCAGCAACGCCGGTCACGGACGTTATTTGTCCGATGTATGCACGCACGGACAGCGACCTGTTGCAAGGTCCTGGGCTGCCACCCAAGCCCGGGCTGATTAAGTGGGCGACTCAGGCCGACGAACAGCGTCCGCTGATTCTTTGTGAGTACGCCCATGCCATGGGCAACAGCCTGGGAAACGTCGGCGATTATTGGGACGTATTTCGAGCCTACCCGAGAATTCAAGGCGGCTTTATTTGGGATTGGGTTGATCAGGGCTTGAACCGAAGCAATGACAATGGGGAGATCGTTTGGGCCTATGGCGGTGACTTTGGCGATGTAGAGAACGATCGACAGTTTTGTATTAACGGCTTGGTATTCCCGGACCGCAGTCCGCACCCAACCTTGTTCGAGGCCAAGCGATGCCAGCAGCCTTTTACGGCCCGATTGAGTCAGCGCGGGGGCCTGCAGTTGGTCATTACCAGCGAGCATGTTTTCCGCAGCACCGACAACGAGGTGCTGTACTGGCAAATTGAAAACGAAGAGGGTGTACTGCTGGCAGATCAGGTAGTCCTTGAGCTGGCTCCCAGCGCCTCGGCCCAGTACCCAGTTTCCTGGCAGCCCCAAGACCAGTGGTCGGGCTGCTGGCTCAATGTCTGGATCAAACAGCCCCAGCAGACTGCTTGGGCCCCAGCGGGCCACGAGGTTGCGCGTTGGCAGTTCGAACTGGTGAGCCGGGTACCAAGGCAACCTCTGAGTCCGCCCTTTGCGGTCATGGATCAAACCGCAGACGCGGTTCGGGTGCTAGCCGGACACACCTCTTGGACTATTGATCGGGCGACAGGGCTGCTCCAGGACTGGCAAAAAGACGGCGTGTCGCTGTTGGCTGGACCGCTGCAGGATAATTTTTTGCGCGCCCCCATAGATAACGACATCGGTATTAGCGAAGCGGATCGCCCGGATCCCAGGTCATGGAGTTCGCGCTGGCAGCAGGCAGGTCTGTTCAGCCTTGATCGCCGATGCTTGCGGTTTGAGGTCCTGCCGGAACAGGGCCAGGTCTTGGTGGAGCACGGCCACTTTGCTGGCGATACTCTGCTAATTAAAACTCAGTGGGATCACCGTTTTTCCAGCAGCGGTGAGATGACGCTAGCAGTTCAGGTGCAGGTGGCAGCCGGTTTGCCGCCGCTGCCCCGGGTGGGTGCCCGCGCGCTGCTACAGCCTGGGCCGGAAACTGTCAGTTGGCTTGGCCGTGGTCCTCACGAAAATTACCCAGACCGCCTGCGCAGCGCCGATGTGGGTCGTTGGCACGCCACCATTGATGAGCTGCATACGGACTACATTTTTCCGTCAGAAAATGGTTTGCGATGCGCGGTATCACAGGCTCAAATTGGTTCGGCCTCCATCGCGGGTTCTTTCCATTTTAGCGTGAGTCGCTACGGGCTCGAGCAGTTAATGGCGTCCAGTCATGCCCATCAACTGCGGGACGAAGGCCAGTTACACCTGCACATTGATGGCTACCACATGGGGGTTGGTGGAGACGATTCCTGGACTCCCAGCACCAAGCCCCAATATTTGCTTGATCGAACCTTCTATCGGTGGGAGTTTTCGTTGGGTTAGTTCGGCAAAGGTTCACACAGGGGGGGAATGGCGGAGATACAGGGCTATTGCGATGAGAAATTCGCGCCAGTGCGTGACGTACTGGCCCAAAGCATCGATGACGGTAACGACTTAGGCGCATCGTTTGCCGTTACTGTTGAAGGGGAAATGGTCATCGATATCTGGGGCGGGCACCTGGATCCCGAGCGCACAGAGCCCTGGCAGGAAAATACCATTGTTAACGTCTACAGCAGCACTAAGACCCTGTCTTTTCTCTGCGCCCTGGTGCTTGCGGACCGTGGACAGCTGGATTTTGACGCCAACGTTGCCGATTACTGGCCGCAGTTTGCCCAGAATGGCAAAGACCAGGTCAAAGTCTGGCACTTTATGAATCACGCCGCCGGCCTGTCGGGCATGGACGTGCCCATGGCGGGCGCGGATAACTACGATTGGGACAAGGTCGTAAATGCATTAGCCGCCCAAGCACCCTGGTGGGAGCCGGGGACAGCCACCGGTTACCACGCCATGACCCAAGGTTACTTGATTGGCGAGTTGGTGCGCCGAATCACCGGGCAGACTCTGGGCGCTTTCTTTCAGGAGCAAATTGCGAAACCGCTTGAGGCAGATTTTTTCATCGGCCTACCTGCTGAGGAATTTGGCCGAACCGGCCGCCTGATGGTGCCTGAGGAGGGTAACGATCTGGCAATGGGCTTAGGCGGCGCCGACGCCAGTTCCATTCCAGCGAGAACCTTCGCCAGCCCCTTTGTGAAGGCGACAGAGTCCTGGACTGATGGATGGCGCCAAGCGGAGATACCGGCAGCCAACGGCCACGGCAACGCCAGAGCCGTGGCGCGACTGCAGGCGCCCCTGGCCTGTAAGGGTTCGGCTTTCGGGGTGAAGCTGATGTCAGAGGCGACTGCCGAGTCCGTGATGCAGGAACGAATCTCTGGCCAAGATCTGGTGCTCGGCGTGCCCTTGGCATTTGGTCTAGGGTTCGGCTTGAATTCCGAGTTGGTGCCGCTGTCGCCCAACAAAAACGCCTGCTTCTGGGGCGGCTGGGGCGGTTCCAGCGTGCTGGTGGATCAAGACGCTGCGCTGAGTGCATCCTATGTGATGAATCGAATGTACCCAGGATTACTTGGTGACCGGCGCTCCTATACTCTGGTGCAAACCATGTATCGGTGTTTACGGTAATGCAAAGTCGGGCCTGTCCGACAGCGAATTAATCGATAACGGAGAAAGAAAGAGATGCGTGATTTCATGCAAAAAGTGGCGGTGGTTACTGGGGCAGGCTCAGGCATGGGCCGATACCTTGCGGTGCTGCTGGCTAAGGCCGGATGCGACGTGGTGCTCTGTGACGTCAACGAAGACACCCTGGCAGGCACCGCGAGCATGCTGCAAAACTATAACGTGGCCGTGTCCAGCCATCTGCTGGATGTTGGCGATTCCAAGGCCATCAAAGCACTGCCGGAAAAGGTCATTGCTCAGCATGGCAAGGTGGACTT
>CAZWQK010000112.1:0-6457 GCA_964635835.1 uncultured Pseudomonadales bacterium | reverse complement strand
CGACGTGTTCAAGCGAGGTCGCTTCATTCTGCGACACGGCGCGGTGCGCGTGCGCTGTTTGTCCAATGGCCAATCGGGGGCCAGATTAGGTGTCATTGTCCCCAAACGCGGTAACAGAACTGCTGTCCGTCGCAACCGAATAAAGCGTATCATCCGGGATCAGTTCCGGTGTTCACAAAGCCAGCTATTGGCATTGGATATCATCGTCCATGTAACCGCTCCTGTAACTGACAGTGAACTGCACAAAACAGTAGCAAGGTGCCTAAACGAAATGACATCAAAGGCGTAACCCGGAGAGAGATGAACACGTCAACGCAAACGCTTCGAACCTGGACAATCTCGCTCTTCACCGCTGTATCAAAAGCAGGTGTAGGTTGTCTGAAACTGATTGTGCGCTGCTATCAGTTAGGGATCAGTCCTTTTGTTCAGCCCAGATGTCGGTATCAACCAACCTGCTCTCATTACGCAATGGAAGCGCTGGAAACCCATGGCTGGATTAGCGGCACCACACTGACGGTGAAGCGACTGCTAAAATGTCATCCCTGGGCTGACGGTGGTGTTGACCTAGTGCCGCAACCTAAAACCGACGGTTCGAAAAGCTAGTCATAATTTGCCGTGAATCGGCGTTAAGGGATTCAGGTTATGTTACCTCCAGAAATACAACGAATTGTGTTGCTCATCGGCATGGCAGCCACAGCTTACCTGCTGATTTTAGCCTGGAATGACGACATGGAGGCGGCGAAAACACCGACGGTTTACAGTGACGCGCCGATCGTTGCGCAAGGTTTGCCAGACCAAGAACAGCTAACTGCAGCGCCAATGTCGGATGCTCTGGCACCCAGCGACATGGATATACCGCTGGTGGTCCAACAGCCTCAAGCAGCAACGTTAGGCGTGGCTAGCCAATCGACCTCGGACCGCCTTATAACAGTCGAGACCCCAGTGCTGAAAGTTTGGATTGACCTGCTTGGCGGGGACATCGTGCGAGTGCAATTGCCTACTTTTCCAGTTGCCCTGGATGAAAAAGAAACCCCTTATTTGCTGCTCGATCAAAATCCAGCTCACACCTACGTAGCTCAAAGCGCATTGATCGGCGCTGATGGGATCGACAAGACTGGGGCGCGGCCGCTTTACACCAGCTCGGTAAAGAGCCTCACCGTAGATGACACTGGGCGATTGGTTTTACGTGCCATGGGAGATGGTGTCGAGGTCTCGAAAACCTTTGTTTTCCGGGACGATACTCATCTCATCGACGTGGCGTATGACGTCGTAAATGTCAGCGATACCCCCAAAACTATGCGAATGCTCTCGCAGATTAAGCGCGATCGGCGGGCCCCGCCGACGGATGAAAGCGTACCCTTGGCGCCTTCGCCGTATTTGGGTGCCGCGTTAACGACAGCGGAAAACAACTACCAGAAAATCGATTTCGACGATGTAGATGAGGGCAGTTTTCAGGCCACCACCGTTGGTGGTTGGATAGCGTTTTTACAGCACTACTTCATCTCAGCGTGGGTTGCACCGGCGGATCAAGCAACGGCTTACCACGCCAGAAAAACTACCGAGGGGTACTATCTGTTCGGCTTTACTGGTCCAAATCAAACCGTGCAGCCGGGCATGTCCGCTCGTTGGACGTCGGCATTCTACGCTGGGCCGAAGGATCAAGTAGCGCTGGAAGAGATTTCTCCCCACCTCAACTTAACGGTGGACTATGGTTTTCTGTGGTGGATTGCGATACCGCTGTTCAAAGCACTGACCTTTTTCCACGACATGGTAGGAAACTGGGGGTTGGCGATTATTCTGCTCACGGTGCTGGTAAAGGGATTGCTCGCAGGGTTTTCAGCAAAAGGCTATCGCTCGATGGCCAATATGCGCCGAGTAGCCCCGGCAATGAAGCGCTTGCAGGAGCGTTACGCCAATGACCGGGAAAAACTCTCCAAAGAAATGATGGCGCTTTATCAAAAGGAAGGGGCCAACCCCCTTGGTAGCTGTTTGCCCATGCTCCTGCCCATGCCAGTATTTTTGGCCCTGTACTGGGTGTTGTTGGAATCCGTGGAACTCAGGCAAGCCCCATTCATTTTTTGGATCGAAGACCTAGCGGCAATGGATCCCTACTTCATATTGCCGTTACTGATGGGAGCCAGCACGTACCTGATGCAGGCGCTGAACCCTCAGGTAGGAGACCCCATGCAGGTGCGGATGATGAAACTCATGCCCATCATGTTCACGGTGCTGTTTTTGTTTTTCCCTGCGGGTTTGGTCCTGTATTGGTTGGTTAACAACTTGTTATCACTTGCTGAACAAACTTATGTCTATCGGCAGGTGGAGCGTGAGCAGGCTGCGAAAACTCGGTAAATCGTGGCCTTGTATCTGCGATACGACTGTTTGCCAGCGAGCTTGGTTTGACCGTGTCTGCAGTAGATAACGACCTCATCTGCGCTGTCGCAACGCCGCCGGGTGAAGGCGGTGTTGGAATCCTGCGTTTATCCGGCCCCGGCGCACAACAGGCGGCCAAAGCGGTGTTTCTAAAAGAACTTTCTCCCCGTCTGGCGCGATACGGCGTGTTTCATGTTGATGGTGAGCCCGTGGATGACGGCATTGCGCTGTTCTTTCCGGGCCCTAACTCTTTTACTGGTGAGGACGTTGTTGAGCTACAAGGTCATGGCAGTCCGGTGGTGCAACAAATCTTGTTGCAGGCACTGTGTAATGTCGGCGCTCGCCTGGCTCGGCCCGGAGAGTTTAGTGAACGGGCGTTTCTAAACGGCAAACTCGACCTGGTTCAGGCTGAGGCGGTTGCCGATTTAATCGCCGCTAAATCCCAAACAGCAGCCAAAGCTGCCTTGTCATCCTTTCAGGGCGTATTTTCCAGCAAGATCACTGCTTTGGCGGAAGTACTGCTGCGACTGAGGATCGAGGTGGAAGCCGCAATCGATTTTCCTGACGAGGACCTAGAGATCCTTGAACAAGCAAAAGTATCCCAGACCATTGCTGAACTGTTAGGTCAGCTAGAGGCGTTAATTGCTCAGGCAGAGCAGGGGCGGCGTTTAAACCACGGCATTACCGTAGCTCTGGTCGGTGCGCCAAATGTGGGCAAGTCCAGCATTGTTAACGCCCTAGCGAGAGAAGAAGCTGCCATTGTCACTGAAATACCCGGCACTACGCGAGATTTGCTGAAAGTGGATGTGGTTATAGACGGGCAGCCACTGCAGCTGGTGGATACTGCAGGGCTGCGTGACAGCGACGACCCCGTGGAGCAAATTGGCATCGAGCGGGCCAGACAACAGGTTGGCAGGGCCGACATCATTGTGTTGGTAGTCTCTGCCGAAACGCTGCTCGAACAGCAGCCGGAGTTAAATTTAGACGATTACTTTCGTCAAATGAGTCAACTGATTGGCTTAGATTTGAGTCAACAAGGGCATCAAGACGTAGTACTGGCAGTGAACAAAGTAGATCTTGGCCGACCGGTCATCAACGCTGCTTGGCAGGAAAAAGCCTGCCTGGTTTCCGCCGCTTCCGGCGATGGTCTCGATGAATTGGGGTCGCGACTGATCCGCGGTCAAACTTCGTCAGGGGAGACAACGGTCTTCACCGCCCGGCAGCGACACATCCAAGCTCTGCAGCGAACCCGAGATTTATTGTGCAATGCGGCTGCCGGCCTGGGTCAGCAAGCCGGTGCAGAACTTATTGCCGAAGACTGTCAGCTTGCGCACCAGGCACTAGGGGAAATCGTAGGGCAGCTGACGCCAGATGACTTGTTGGGTGAGATCTTTTCGTCGTTTTGCATTGGTAAATGAGATTTCAGCACGGCTTTTATTCCAGAAGTATGTCTCTATACTAGCGCGCCCCCGAATAGCTCGGCATTGCCATGAACTTTCCAGACACATTTGACGTAATCGTAATTGGCGGCGGTCATGCTGGCACCGAGGCAGCGGCAGCGGCGGCTCGCATGGGATCACGAACCCTACTGCTAACCCAGAATATCGAGACCATTGGCCAAATGTCTTGTAATCCTGCAATTGGTGGTATCGGTAAAAGCCACCTGGTAGCAGAAATTGATGCGCTGGATGGCGTCATGGCCAAAGCCACAGATCAGGCGGGGATTCACTTTCGAGTGCTAAACGGCAGTAAGGGACCCGCAGTTCGAGCGACTCGAGCGCAGGCGGATCGGGCACTGTATAAAAATGCTGTTCGGGACATCCTCGAGCACCAGCCAAACCTGAGAATTTTCCAGCAATCGGTAACGGACCTGGTTGTGGAAAACGGGCGAGTCGTTGGGTGTGAAACCCAAATGGGCCTGACATTCCGCAGCACAGCAGTTGTCCTAACCACGGGCACTTTTTTGGGTGGAACCATTCATATCGGCCACGAACAACACCCGGGAGGAAGAGCAGGGGACGCGCCAGCCAACGCCTTGTCCCAGCGTTTACGAGCCCTCCCCTTTCGTGTTGGCCGATTAAAAACAGGAACGCCGCCCCGCATCGACGGGCGAACCGTGGACTACTCCCTACTGGATTTTCAGCCCGGGGACGATCCACGACCGGTCATGTCCCAGATGAGCCGGCGCGAAGACCACCCCAGGCAAATTCACTGTCACATCACCCACACGAATGCCCAGACGCATCAAATCATCCGTGACAACCTGTCAAAAAGTGCGATGTACAGCGGCAATATTGAAGGCGTGGGCCCAAGGTATTGCCCGAGCATTGAAGACAAAGTGGTGCGCTTTGCTGACAAAACCAGCCATCAAATAT
Source organism: uncultured Pseudomonadales bacterium (assembly GCA_964635835.1). Classification (GTDB taxonomy): domain Bacteria; phylum Pseudomonadota; class Gammaproteobacteria; order Pseudomonadales; family Azotimanducaceae; genus UBA4421. The sequence goes on along the minus strand of CAZWQK010000112.1, from coordinate 1,709 downwards.
TTATCGAACCCGAGGGATTAAACACCACGGAGCTCTACCCCAACGGTATTTCCACCAGTTTGCCGTTTGCGGTGCAATTAGACTTCGTGCGCTCAATGGTCGGTTTTGAAAAAGCGCACATATCCCGGCCCGGCTATGCCATTGAATATGACTACTTTGACCCGCGCGATTTAAAGCACACCCTAGAAACCCAGGCCCTGGAGGGGTTGTTCTTTGCCGGTCAGATAAACGGCACCACGGGATACGAAGAGGCAGGTGCTCAAGGCCTGTTGGCCGGAATCAACGCAGCGTGTTTAGCCCAGGGCAAACCCCCGTGGGAGCCTCGCCGAGACGAAGCTTACATTGGCGTGATGGTAGACGACCTGATTCATCTGGGGACAACCGAACCTTATCGAATGTTCACCAGTCGTGCGGAATTCAGGCTGCGTTTGCGACAAGACAATGCCGACCAACGGTTGATGCCGGTGGGTTTGGCCATGGGGTTAGTCGGCCATGAGCGCCAAGCGTTGTTTACGGAAAAAATGCAGGCTTTTGCGGAAAAGCAACGAGCGTTCAGCAAAACCCAAGTGTTTCCGGACACTGACTTAGCGCGGGCGCTGTCGCTAACGCTGCGGCGCGAGACCACGCTAGAGGAGTGTTTGAAGAGGCCGGAAATTAACGCCCAAACCATGGCCACCGCCTTGGGCGTACCGGTTGATGAAGGTGTGGAATTTAAAGCGCTAGAGCAGCTGGAAATCGAAACGAAATACGCCGGATACATAAAACGCCAAAACGATGAAATAGAAAAAATTCGACGCCACGAAGGGCTGCAAATTCCTGCTCAGCTGGATTACCTGCAGATAGAGGGATTATCCAACGAGCTGCGTCAGAAGCTCGATCATCATCGACCGGAGTCACTGGCGAGAGCGGCCAGAATTCCAGGCATGACGCCAGCGGCCTTGTCTGTGTTGCTAGTCCACGCCAAGGCATCTCAGCATCAGGTGGCAGAGCACTGAATCAACGAAGCGCATTGATTTTGCGGGGCGCCGAAAAAATGGGCGTCGATCTAACCCAGTTACAGGCCCAGCAACTGGACGCTTTCGCGGGTCTGGTTGAAAAGTGGAACAAAGGGATGAACCTAGTTTCGCGTCAGGATATCCAGCGCCTAGTGCCCCGACACCTTTTGGATAGTTTAGCCGCCGCACCGTTTGTTCATGGCCAGTCATTGTTGGATGTGGGCACGGGTCCAGGTTTACCGGGTCTGCCCTTGGCAATTGCAAACCCAGAGGTGTCGGTGACCCTATGGGAGCGCATGTCGCGACGAGTGCGGTTTTTACAGCTGGCCTGCCGAGAGCTAGGCCTGGACAACGTCCACATACAAGAGCGAGACCTGTATCAACGAGAGCCCGGCCAGGTCCCGGAGCAATTTGATGTCATCGTTGCTCGGGCGGTGGCACCAATTGCGACCTTATGGCCAGCCATGAGGGGTTGCCTCAATGCTCAAGGACGACTAATCGTTTACTCTCACGTAGCAGATGCCGATGAAAGGCGTGCTGTGCCAGCAGAAATAGAGGGCTTGGTTGAATATTCCTACCAGGTGCCGGGACTTGAGAATGAACACTTTTTGCAGATCTTGCCCAATCCCACAAACCCAATCCCACAAGCCCAATCCAAGGAGGATAAGGTAGTAGCTTCGTGTCCCATGTAATTGCAGTAGCAAACCAAAAAGG
>CAZWQK010000111.1:0-6457 GCA_964635835.1 uncultured Pseudomonadales bacterium | reverse complement strand
CGACAGCGCCGTTGGGCTGGTATTCCCCTGCCGGGCAGTAAGCGATTTAAACCCTATGTGTTTTGGCGTTTGGGAGAATGCGGCGCGCCATCCATCTTCTCTTTACCAAGGGCTGACCGAGGGGCTGTTACTGTTCTGCCTGCTGTGGTGGCTAGCGCTAACCCCTCGCCCTAAGGGCACACTGTCCGGTGCGTTTTTAACCGCTTATGGCTGCGCTCGCTTCGTCACCGAATTTTTCCGCTCGCCGGATGCGCACCTAGGGTTTGTTTTATTCGAGCTGCTAAGTATGGGACAGCTGCTGTCCGTGCCGATGATTGTTGCTGGCCTGCTGTTGCTGCGCTGGTCGTCGGCTGGTCAAACTCCGGTGGGGAAGATCTGATCGCTCGCCCAAACCAAGGCTGCTAATATCCGGCTTTGCACAGCAAGAGCGATTCAGCATGCAACAGTATCTCGACCTGATGCGACACGTGCGCGAGCACGGCACCTACAAATCCGATCGAACCGGAACAGGCACCTACAGCGTTTTTGGCCACCAAATGCGTTTCGATCTGGCCCAAGGGTTTCCATTGGTCACCAGCAAAAAAATGTTTCTGAAGGGCATCATTCATGAGCTTTTGTGGTTTTTGTCCGGCTCCACGAACATTTCTTACCTCACCGACCACAATGTGCACATTTGGGACGAATGGGCGGATGAGCACGGTGAGCTGGGACCGGTTTACGGCTCTCAGTGGCGATCCTGGCCCGGGCCCGACGGCAGCACTATCGATCAGATCGAGACGCTGATTGACGGCATTCGCAACAATCCTGACAGTCGGCGGCATATCGTTAGCGCATGGAATGTGGCTGAGGTAGGCAACATGGCTTTGCCGCCCTGCCATACCCTCTTTCAGTTCTACGTAGCCGACGGCAAGCTTTCATGCCAGCTGTATCAGCGCAGCGCCGATATTTTTCTTGGCGTGCCCTTTAACATCGCATCCTATGCGCTGCTAACGATGATGATCGCCCAGGTCTGTGACCTGGAGCTGGGCGACTTCGTGCACACCATGGGCGATGCCCATTTGTACTCCAATCATTTAGAGCAAACGGATCTCCAGCTAAGCCGCAGCCCACTGCCCCTGCCGCACATGCAGCTTAATCCCCAGGTTAAGGACATTTTCGGTTTCCAGTACGAAGACTTTGAGCTCAGCGGATATCAGTGTCACGAAGCGATCAAAGCGCCCATAGCGGTCTAAATCAAGGTTCCCTCAACAATGCAGTTATCAATGATTTGGGCGATGGCCGAGAATCGGGTGATCGGCCGAGACAACACCTTGCCTTGGCGTTTGCCAAACGACATGCGCCACTTTATGCAGACCACGCTGGGCCGGCCGGTGATTATGGGCCGTAAGACCTTTGAGTCCATGAAGGCTCCGCTGCCTGGACGGACCAATATCGTTCTTACCCAAAACGCGCAATGGCAGCAGCAGGGTGTGCAGGTGGCGGCAACCCTGGAAGAGGCTATCGAGCTGGCGGAAAGTCAGTGTCTCATCGACGGTGTGGACGAAATAATGATTATTGGCGGGGCCCAGATTTACGAGATGGCTTTGCCTCTAGCGGACACGCTGTATGTCACCTGGGTGCACGATCAGCCAGAAGGCGATGTCTTTTTTCCCGAATTCGATCTGGCGCAATGGACTGTGACCGCCGAGGAGTGCTTCGAGGCCGACGCGCGCCACAGCAGCGCCTACACTATCCAAACCTTGGTGCGGGCGTCGTGAGCCACGACCGTGCGGGTTCCGTAGCAAACGGCAAGCTGGCGTTATGCGTTAACCCCATGTCCGGTCGCGATGTGCGCCGGTTAGCGGCTCGAGCCGCCAACATGACCCACGAAGCAAAACGCGACATTGTCGCTCGGGTGGCTGCCGGCGCGGATGCGGTGGGAGTTACCGACATTTATGTGGCTCGGGAACCTTTTCGAATTGCCCAGGGTGCGCTGGAACTGATGCCTCTGAACGCCCGGGTTCACATCGTTGATATTCCGCTGACCAACACAGCCAAAGATACCGTAGCGGCGATGGAGGTTTTTAAGGCCGAAGGTTGTCACACAGTTGTCTCCCTGGGCGGAGACGGCACCAATCGTGCCCTTGTCCGAGCTGACAGCGACATCGACCTCGTACCTATATCCACTGGCACCAACAACGTCTTTCCCGCTCTGATGGAGCCGACCCTGGGGGGCATGGTGGCGGGACTCAATGCCTTGGGAAAAACCCGGGACCTGCCCGCTGATTTGCGCCCCCGCACCAAGGTACTGCATTTGCAGACTCCCAGGCAAAAAGATATTGGCCTGATCGATGCTGTGCTGCTGCGCCGCGATCACGTTGGCAATTTGCTGCCCTTCGACGCCGACCGGCTAGACTCCATGCTGCTAACCCGGGCAGAGCCCAACTCGGTTGGCATGTCCCCCATTGGCGGATTTGTGGACCCGGTTTATGCCCAAGACGATTGCGGGCTCTGGGTTCAAATGGGCAGCGGCGGCCAGCAGGTGCGTGCGCCGCTATCACCCGGGCACTTTCGCGATGTCGGCGTGATCCGCACCCAGCGGACGGCCTTTAACGAACGGATGTTGTTCCAGGGTCCTGGCGTTGTCGCGCTGGATGGTGACCGGGATCACACCCTGGGCGAAGGCGAAACCGCGGAAGTCACTCTGCGCCGTGACGGGCCCCGAATATTGAACGTGGAAGGCATCATGCGCTGGGCGGTGGGAGCGGGTATGATGTCGGCCCCGTCAACTTAGCCCTGCTCTAACTATTCCTGAAGGTGGAAACATGATCGTTAAACCCCGCATTCGCGGTTTTATTTGCACCACCGCACATCCCCACGGCTGTGCGGCCCACGTAAACCAACAAATTAATTATGTGGTAAGCGGCAGTAGCGCTACCCAAGGGGACTATAGCAACGTCCTGGTGCTTGGCTGTTCCGGCGGCTATGGCCTGGCCAGCCGCGTTGTTGCGGGTTTTGGCTGTGGGGCTAAAACCCTGGGCGTATCCTTTGAAAAAGAGCCCACCGAGAACAAGACAGCCTCGGCTGGCTGGTACAACAACCGAGCTTTTGAGGCCCGCGCAGCGCAACAGGGCCTGTACGCAAAAACCCTGGACGGTGACGCCTTCTCCGATGCCATGCGCAACCGGGTGATGGACACCATCAAGGCCGATATGGGCAAGATTGATTTGGTGGTTTACAGCCTTGCCTCGCCAGTTCGTCAGCACCCTAAGACAGGCGTACTGCACCGGTCGGCCATCAAACCCCTTGGTGAGGTGTTGGACATCAAAACCGTCCACGTTGAAAAAGGCGAGGTGTCCAATGTGGCGCTGGAACCGGCAACGCAACAAGAAGTGGCGGATACCGTCACGGTGATGGGCGGCGAGGACTGGGAGTACTGGATTGATGCGCTGTTGGCCAACGATTTGTTAGCGCCCAACGCCAAGACCGTGGCTTATACCTATATCGGTAGCGAGTTGACCTGGCCGATTTACTGGGAAGGCACCTTGGGCAAAGCCAAGGCGGACCTGGATCGCGCAAGCGGCGATATTCGGCGCAAGCTGCAGGCGGTTAACGGCGACGCCAGAGTAGCGGTGCTGAAGGCCATCGTCAGTCAAGCCAGTGCGGCGATTCCGGTGGTGCCCCTGTATGCCGCGTTGCTGTTTCAGGTGATGAAAGAGCAGGGTAGCCATGAGGAATGTATCGAGCACATCGATCGCTTGTTTGGCAGCCAACTGCAAAGCGGCGCCAATATGAGGCTGGATGAGGCAGGTCGTATTCGCGTCGATGATTTAGAGCTTTCTGAAATCGTACAATCGGAAGTAAAACGTCGGTGGCCGCTGGTGAATACTGACAACCTGCCAGAGCTTGGCGATTTGGCCGGGTTCCGCGAGGATTTTTTAAAGATCTTTGGTTTTGGTATGCCAGGCGTGGACTACGAAGCCGATGTAAACCCTGAGCGCATTGACTGATCTGCCACAAATACCCAACTCCTTGGAAATCATTTGTTAAGGGAAGTAGATGGATAAAGTCTTCTTGCAAGCATGCCGTGGTGAGCCGACGGCTCATACACCCATTTGGCTGAATCGGCAGGCCGGGCGCTATATGCCCGAATATCACCAGGTAAAAGCCGGCCTGCCCAGCCTGGATTTCTTTAAAGATCCTGAAAAAGCGGCCCAAGCCACGTTGGACGCCCAGCGTATTTTGGGCGTGGACGCGGCCATTATGTTTGCGGACCTGCTGCCAATTTTAGAGCCCATGGGATTGGATTTAGAGTACGTGCCCGGGCAAGGCCCGGTATTTGCCAACCCGATTCGCACCGAGGCGGACGTGGCGAATCTGGCAACAGCGTCGGCGTTAGAGCACACCCCATACATTGCCGATACCGTGCGCTGCATCAATGAGGGGCTGCCGCCAGAGATCGCGTTGATTGGCTTTGCCGGAGCACCATTTACCCTGGCCTCCTACGCCATTGAGGGTCAGGGTTCTCGCAACTACGTGTTTGTTAAAAAAATGATGTACCAAGCCTCAGAGCTTTGGCATCAGCTAATGACCAAGCTCACCGGCCAATTGGCCAGCTACCTGCAGCTGCAAATCAGTGCCGGGGTCGAGGCGGTACAGCTTTTCGATACCTGGGTGGGCAACCTGTCTGTGCAGGACTATCGAACGTATGTCGAACCTCATCTAAAGGCCCTGGTGGATGCCCTTGCCGGGACGGTGCCGGTGATCTACTTCGGCACCGGCAACTACCATTTATTGCCAGCGGTGTCTGAGCTGAATATCGACGTGCTTGCGTTTGATTGGCGCACGCCGCTCAAGCCCACTTGGGATCAGCTTGGGTGTCAGGCCGTGCAAGGCAATCTTGACCCCATCGTGCTGTGTGCCGATCAAACATCTGTACGAACCCAGGCGCAGTGGTTGCTTGACCAAGTGCAGGGTCAGCCGGGGCACATCTTCAATTTGGGTCACGGCATCATTCCGGAAACCCCCGTGGATAACGTGAAGTGCTTGGTAGATTTCGTGCATGAGTACAGCAGTAAGTAGCTGCGACGGAGTAGCCTGATGCGCAAATTGCTCTTTCGGGGACTGCTTGCGCTTGTCGGGTTAGCCTCTGTTTATCTGGCACTTATCTATGGTGCCTCGGAAAGTGGTGAGGTAGTGCAGCTGGTGACTCAGGATCAGCAGGGGCACAAAACCACCACGCGCCTTTGGGTTGCCGATGCCGACGATGCAATGTGGCTTCGCGCCGATCAAGGCTCTGCCTGGTACCAGCGGCTTATTACTCATGACCGGGAAAATCCTGCGCTGTTGATCCGGGATGAGCAGTCTATTGCGGTGTTCGCGCTTGCCGAACCTCAGCGAATTGGCTGGCTCAATCAGCGCATGGCGGCTAAGTACGGCCGCAGCGATTCCCTAGTCGCCGTTTTGGTTGGGTCTCCGGAGCAGGGTATTGCCGTCAGACTGGTAGCCGTCGACGGGTTGGACTAGATCGGCCCCAAGCTACAGCGCGTAATCCGCTGGCGGCGCGTAGGTTCGCGGCAAGCGGCCTTGATCATCACGATCAGGGATCAGCAGGCCCTGTGCAGCTAAGGCCCTGAATAGCGCCGGTTCCGTCGCCGCGGGCCAGCCATCCTCAGCACCGTGCCAACAGCGCTGGCAGGCCAAGATTTTATAGCCGGGCGCCAAGGTCAGGTTTTCAGTGTCTCCGCACAGCGCGCAGCTGGATGCTTGAGACATCAGCCGCCCAAGTACTTATCCGTCACCGCGCCCTCGCTAGCCGAGCTCACCAGCTGGGCATACTTAGCCAGAGTGCCGCGCTGGGCGTAGGGGGCCGGGGCCTGCCATTTAGCCTTGCGCGCGGCCAGATCCTCATCGCTCACATGGAGATTGATTTCAGCCTTGTCTGCATCCACGGTGATGGTATCGCCGTCTTCCACCAGAGCGATGGGTCCGCCCAGATGGGCTTCCGGGGTCACGTGGCCGATGACAAAGCCATGGGAGCCGCCGGAGAAGCGGCCGTCGGTAAGCAAAGCAACCTCTTGAGATAGCCCGCGACCGTTGATGGCGCTTGTGGGGCTAAGCATTTCTCGCATACCCGGGCCGCCCTTTGGGCCTTCGTAGCGCACGATCACCACGTCGCCTTTGACCACGGTGCCATCCATGATGGCGGCCATGGCAGCCTCTTCGCCGTGGAAGCAGCGGGCTTTGCCGGTGAACTGGAGCCCCTCATGGGCCCGGGCCAGGAGCCCCGTGCCGTCCTTGAAAGCATATCCCCGACGGTCCCGTGACAGGACCACCCCAGGCTCTTCCTCGGTTACCTTGAAGCTGCGGACCGCGCCAGCCCAGAGGGTGGAATAGTCCTCCTCCTGGCGGAGGCGCTCCATCTCTCGGACGTACTCTCGCCATCGATCGCCAAAGGCCTTGCCCGATTCTCTCATTT
>CAZWQK010000110.1:0-6468 GCA_964635835.1 uncultured Pseudomonadales bacterium | reverse complement strand
CGCCCTTGGGGTTACCCGTGGTGCCGCTGGTAAACTGAATATTAATGGCGTCATCAGGCTGCAAGGTTGCTGCAATTTCCGCCATTGTTGCTGCGGCAGGTGCATCGCCCATCCGGCACACCTCATCAAAATTGAACATGCCGGGGCTTTTTTCGGTGCCCATGCGCACAACGCTCTGCAAATGCGGAAGCTTAGCTGCCTGCAGCTGGCCTGGCTCACATTGCTCAAGCTCCGGTGCCAGGGATTGCAGCATGCTCAGGTATTGGCTGGTTTTGAACGACTCTGCGGTAATCACCGCCTTACACGCCACTTTGTTCAGCGCATATTCCAGCTCGTACAGACGATAGGCCGGATTAATACAAACCATGATGGCGCCAATCTTGGCCGTGGCGAACTGGGTTAAACACCACTCCACCCGATTAGGCGCCCAGATTCCTACTCGATCCCCGGGGTTAATTCCAATTTTCAGCAGCCCGGTGGCCAGAGCATCGATCTGGGCCTTGTATTCGGCAAAGCTCCAGCGAATGTCCTGATGCCGAACCACCAAGGCCGGGCGGTCTGGGTGAGCCGCCGCGATGCGGTCTAAACAGGCACCAATGGTTTCATACAGCAGCGGTTCGTCCGCCTGGCCACAGAGATAGCTTTGGCCTTTTGGCAGGTTATCTTTCATGTCTGTCCTCCTTACCTGATTCCGCCGGATTCTATCGGGATATTCGGCTTACGCCACTCGGGTTTGGGGCTTTGGTTCACAGTAACAATCGCCTATTGTGTCTGCTCAGGATCAGTCAGGAGTCCCTGTGAATACACCGTTTATGGCGCGAAGCAACGCCAAGCCTGGCCCCGCTCTTGGTCGATATCGCTCATGACCAACCGGCAACCCAGTCCTGACAACATCCGGGCATTGGCATAGCCAAGACCGGAAAAGACCGGAAGCGGCGCCGGTTACCAAAATCACTTTACCGGCCAGATCCGCAGACAAACTCAATTCAGATTGCCGGGTCGCGGTAGGATCACTCATCGTTTGCTGCGCTCTTTGCTACGGGTTCTTTGAAGGGATTGCTTGCACAAAACATATCGGGGTATTTCTGCTAAAACCCGTGTTATAAACACCGCGTTCAGTCACCACAGGTTGTTCGTGAAACTCTACAGTTTTCCCAATGCTCCGAATCCTCGACGCGTGCAAATTTTTGCTGCGGAAAAAAACCTTCAGCTCGAAGTGATTAACGTTGACCTGCGATCCGGCGGCACTAAAACACCAGAATTCCTGGGCAAAAACCCCAGCGGCAAGATACCGGTCCTGGAGCTCGCCGATGGCACCTGTATCGCCGAAACCGTGGCTATTTGTCGCTACCTAGAGTCCTTAGCACCAAATCCGAACCTTTTTGGCGCTGACCCTTTAGAAACCGCGCTAATCGAAGCGACCCATAGGCACATTGAATTTGAGCTGCACCAGAACATTGGCGCGGCCTGGGTAAACGGTCCTATTGTGGCTGCCGCAGGATTGGTTAAGCCCATTGAAGCACAGCGCTTGCGTGGTGCCGGCTTAACGCGTAAGTACTATGAGCGAATGAACGCGGAGCTGGGGCAGCGCCGCTACGTCGCAGGCGACCGATTTACCATCGCAGATATCTCCGCCATTTGTATGATCGATTTCGCCAGCACCATGGTGGATCTAAAACCTGCAGAAGCACTGGAAAACCTTTGGGCTTGGCACGCATTGGTCAGCGCCAGGCCCAGCATACAAAGCGCCTGACACTGAGATGATTCTCACCTGATCGCGCTACCTAAACACTGACCAATACAGCAAAGGTTTTGCCCTACATGACTCAAGCAACCTCACCTGCCAGCCCCGATCAGAGCAAGTCTTTTCCAACAGACCGCCAAGCTCTGTGCGCTTCGTTATTGGACTGCGTTGAAAAAATACGACCGGTCATCCTCGCGCATAAAGACCAGTCTGAGAAAGAACGCCGGTTAGCACCGGAGGTTGTAAACGCCATGCGCAATACCGACCTGCTGATGATGAAAAGCCCTCGAGAAGTCGGCGGTGCAGAAATTCATCCGGTGGATCAAATGGCCATTGTCGAGGCCGTTACCCACCTTGACTCAGCCGCAGCCTGGTCCATGTTCATCACGGCCACTGTTAGTGGCCGGGCATTAAGCGTTCTCAGTGACAAAGCCATCGAAGAAATCTTTGCCCATGAGCGCTTTCCCATCATGGCCGGTAGCCTGAAGCCGTCGGGCAGCGCCACAGCAGTTGCAGGGGGCTATCGCATCTCTGGCCAGTGGGCCTGGGGCAGCGGCGTGCACCAAGCCGACTATGTGGTGGTACCAGCGCTGGGCAAGGATCAGCCCGGTTTAGTCACCGCCGTGGTGCCACGAGACCAGGTACGGGTCATCGACAATTGGCACGCGCTTGGCATCAACGGCAGCGGTAGTTCCGACTATGCATTAGACGACGTTTTTGTGCCGGAGCATTTCACCGTGACCGAACCCGGCCGCCTTCGCGGCGGCACGATATTCAACATGGGCTACGGCTTTGCCAGCAACGAGCACGCGATTTTTGCGCTAGCCCTGGGGCAACTGGCCCTTACTACCCTCACCGAAACCGCCATGGAAAAAAAGCGCGGCTATGGCGCGGGCATCAGTCTTGCCGATCGAGAGATTTTCCAGCGCACGGTGGCGGAAGGTGAGCTCCGACTGCGCGCCTGCAAACTGCTGATGACCGATACCCTTGAGCGTTTGTACGATGCCAGTCATGAGCGGGAGGCGCCCATTGCGCTACAGGCTGAAGCTCGGGCAGCTTCAGTGCTTTGCACAGATGAAGCCATCGCCATCACCAATAATCTGTTCCGATACGCCGGCGGCAGCGCGGTAATGCTCAACGATCCCATGCAGCGCATTCTCAGAGATCTGTATACCGCCCAATCTCATCTCATGGTCAGCGATGCAGCCTACGAAAGTTTAGGCAAACTGCGGCTGGGCCTAACCGATGTTGCACCCTTACGATAGCCGCCGGGCCTGCCGCCGTGATTGAAGACACCACGTCAGCCCCCCTCATTAGCGTGGATTGGGGCACGACCAATCTCCGGGCATCGTTGTTGGACCACCACGGCAGAATTACCGACCAGTTAACCAGCGACCGGGGCTTGCTTAACAGACCCGATAACTTCCAAAGCTACCTGGGCGACCTGATTCAACCGTGGCTGACGCGCTTTCCCAACACCAAAACCGTAATGAGCGGCATGGTAGGCAGCCCCGGAGGTTGGCTCGAAGTACCCCACATTCCCTGCCCAGCCAGTCCAAGGAGCCTCGCTGCCGGGGCACGGTGCATCGAAAGTTTCGGCTACGGCGGCGCTTGGATCTTGCCCGGTGTGGCCGGTCGCGGCGCAGCAGGATTGCACGAAGTCATGCGTGGTGAGGAAGTACAGTTCTTCGGCGCCCAGCACATTTGTGAGTCTAGGAATCTTCCACAGCCCCAGCGCTGGTGCTTTCCCGGCACCCACAACAAATGGATCGAGCCGGGGCAAGATCTCACGCGGTTTTCCACCAGCATGGTGGGCGAGATCTTTGATCTCATCCAGCACCACTCCTTGCTACAGCAATCGTTGGCCGCGATTCCAGTAGAAGCCCATCAGGACGATTCTGAAAATTTATTACGGGGCTTGACCGTCAGTCAGCAACCTGGTGGGCTGATGCATCATTTATTCAGCGTAAGAACCCTCCAGCTCAGCGGCGCTCACGAAAAACATCAAGGCAGAGCCTATCTGGCCGGTATTATCATTGGTCACGACATCGCTGAGCAGGTATCTGACGCGGACACGTGCATTGGCGTCGTCGCAAGTCCAGGCTTGGGGAATCAGTATCAGTTGGCGCTGACGGCCTTAGGCTATCAATGCTTCGTTATCGACGCTCAGGACGCCACGGCGCAAGGTGCGCGCATGGTGGCACAACATCTAGAGATCAGTGCCTGATCCGGCGCTTAACCGAACCGAAAAGAGAGTGAATTTGACCACCCTACTGCAGCGCTACCTAGACGAAATGCCGCTTATCGCAATTTTGCGCGGCCTAACCCCCGAGCAGGCCGAACCCGTAGCCCATGCCCTTTACGCCGCCGGCATACGCATCGTTGAAGTACCGCTAAATTCTCCGCAGCCCCTGGACAGCATCCAGCGTATTGCCCAAGGGCTAGGCGATTCCATGTTGGTTGGCGCAGGCACCGTGCTGAACGCCACCGCCGTGGGCGAGGTGAGAGATCACGGCGGCCAGCTGGTGGTAGCACCAAATACCAATACCGAAGTTATTCAGGCCGGAGTGGATGCAGGAATGACGGTTATTCCCGGAGCGGCAACACCGACAGAAGTATTTGCCGCCTTGGACGCTGGCGCCCACGCGGTTAAGGCCTTTCCCGCCGAAATGATTGCTCCTGATATCCTCCGCAGTTGGCGCGCCGTGGTGCCTGACCGCCTGCCGCTAATCCCTGTTGGGGGCATAGATTCCGGCAGCATGGCAGCCTATTGGGACGCCGGAGCAAACGGGTTTGGCTTAGGCGGCGCTCTCTTCAAACCCGGTAAGAGCCTGGACGAAATTAGTATCAGCGCCACAAAGTTAGTCTGGAGCATGTCCAGCGCGATGAAGGCCTAAACGCCTGATTACGCATTCCAACGATCGAACTAAGGAACTGTCATCACACCCGCTAAGCCACAACCTAACACGCAGAGCGTACCCTTCAAGGATCCCGAGCGCACAGCCGCAGGAGAATTTCGAGCCAAAGTCGAATTCCGTGCACTGACGACCTTGTGGCTGAATACCGGCACCCTATGCAATATTGCCTGCGAGCACTGTTACATCGAATCGACGCCAACCAACGACCGCTTGGCATACCTGACCCTGAATGAAGCCCTCCCATTTTTAGACGAAATTCAATCCGAAAATTTGGGGACTCGACACATCGGCATCACCGGCGGTGAGCCGTTCATGAATCCCCACATTCTCGCCATCATGGAAGCCTGCTTGGAGCGCGGCCACGACCTGCTGGTACTAACGAATGCCATGCGACCAATGATGCGGCCGAAAATTCAGGCAGGGCTGCTGGATCTGAACCGAGCGTTTCGTGAGCAGCTCACGCTACGGGTGTCCATCGATCACTTTGAGCAAGCCATCCACGAGCAGGAGCGTGGATTCAATTCTTGGCAGCCCATGGTTACCGGCCTTAAGTGGCTGCAGCGCAACGGAATAAATTTCCATATCGCCGGCCGGACCCGCTGGGGAGACAGCGAGAGCGAACTGCGGCAGGGCTTTGCCCGCGCCTTTGAGTCCCTGGGCATAACGCTGTCCGCCTATGACGCAAACGCCCTGATTTTGTTCCCCGAAATTGATCCTTCGGCGCCGGTTCCCGAAATTAGCCGGGATTGCTGGGAAATCCTGGGGGTCAATCCTGAGGATATGATGTGTGCTTCCTCCCGCATGGTGGTGAAGCACAAAGACAGCCCGAGACCATCGGTTATGGCCTGCACCTTGCTGCCCTACGAACCGGAATTTAACCTGGGTAATAGCCTGACCGAAGCTACTAAAGCGGTTGCACTAAATCACCCCAACTGCGCGAAATTCTGCGTCCTCGGCGGCGGTAGTTGCGGCGGCTAACAAATACCGTTTGCATTACCGCTCAAGGACTGCAAGCCAGGTCTTTTGCGCCTCGCTCAGGGTCTCCTTAGGCGTCAGTACTGCACCAGCCAGTGCCTGGTGGATTTCCCTGGGGGTTTCGGTCAACGGCTGCTGCAACACTTCAGCGATCAGCTTCTTCGCTTTAGCCGTGGCAGCTTGAAAGGTTGCCAAGAAAAGATCAACGCTCACGTGCTGAGACGGATCGTCCAGCCAACAATCATAATCCGTGACTACGCAAATAGCACAGTAGGCCAGCTGAGCTTCACGAGCCAAAAACGCCTCGGGCACATTGGTCATGCCGACCAAATCGCAGCTCGCTGCGTCACGCAAAAAAAAGCTCTCGGCGCGAGTGCCTAAACGCGGCCCTTCAACACAGCCGTAGGTTTTATCCAGATGGAGCGTTTCGCCAATGCGGCTCGCTGCTCTGGCAATATCAGCCGACAAAGCCGGGCAGGCCGGATTGGCCGTGGACACATGGGCTGCGACGCCGCCGCCAAAAAAACTGTAATCCCGCCTGCCCCGGGTGTGATCAAAATACTGAGAGGCCAGTGCTAACTGCCCGGGCTCAAGTTCTTGTCGCAAGCTGCCCGCCGCAGAGACGCCAATGACCCGACGGGCCCCGAGGCTTTTCAGCGCAAAAATATTTGCTCGATAGTTCACTTCGCTGGGCAAAAACTGGTGATTGACGCCGTGTCTGGCTAAAAACAGCACCTGCTCTCCCCGGTAATCACCCTGCATGATTGCTGAGGAAGGCTCGCCAAAAGGCGTCGTAATCTGGTGCTGCTGATGAATCGTTAAACCATCCAG
>CAZWQK010000109.1:0-6499 GCA_964635835.1 uncultured Pseudomonadales bacterium | reverse complement strand
ACCCCGGACCGCCAACGCTATGCGGTTTACGCCCGCCAATTAGAAAACGCCTTAGCCAAGCGCGACATTACCGCCGTGCGAGGCACCTTCGATGCCCTAGCTGAACTTAATAGAGAAACCATGACGCGAGCCTTCGTGCTCGCCCAAGAACAAGGCCAGGAGGCCTCCGCACAATGATCAGAACCTTTATCATCCCTGGCACCATCGTGGTCGCCTTTCTGTTTGGTGCCGCCACCCTCATGGCCACAGCGCCTGAACTTGAGCCCACGAGCGTTAAGCCCGTGCCGGTTACCGTTCGCGTGCAAAACGTCGCCATGGAGTCCATTCAACTCACCGTTCATTCTCAAGGCTCGGTGGTGCCCTCCACGGTCAGCCAGCTGATACCCGAGGTCTCTGGCCGGGTCACCTGGACGTCGCCAAACCTAGTCGCTGGCGGCTATTTCGCTGCAGGACAAGAACTCGCGCGGATCGACGAGCTGGACTACAAAAACGCCCGAGACCGCGCCAAGGCGGTATTAAAGCGCGCCCAAGCAGAGGTCGAGCACGCCAAGTTCGAGTATGACCGCCTCAAAAGTCTGGCTGAGCGCAAGCTCACCTCACGCTCGGCCCTGGAAAACGGCCTGCGCGCGTATCGGGTTTCTCAAGCCGCCTTCGAGGATGCGCAGGCAAATTTTGAGCAGGCAAAAGAAAATCTAAATCGCACGGTACTGCGGGCTCCCTTCGACAGTTTGGTGAAAGCCGAGAACGTCGACATTGGCCAATTCGCCACTCGAGGCCAGCCCATTGCAACCCTGTACGCCAGCGACGTCGTCGAGGTTCGCCTGCCCATTGCCGACCGTCAGCTCGCTTTTCTGAATCTGCCAACCCTGCGCACGGGCAACCTTCCGGCAGCTCAGCAGCCTAGCGTCGTGTTGAAAGCAGAGTACGGTGGCCGCACGTTGAGCTGGACCGGCAAAATCGTGCGCACCGAGGCGGAAATTGATACTGCCAGCCGCATGGTTCAACTCGTCGCCCGAGTAGAAACCCACGGGGATCAGCCAGATTTATCCGTGGGTTTATTCGTCAACGCGGAAATTTCGGGCATCGCGGTGGAGAACGTCGTCGTGCTACCCCGGTCGTCTCTGCGCAACCAAAATCAAGTACTCATTGTGGACGACGAAGACAAAATACGCTTCCGCACAATAACACCCCTGCGCCTTTTCCAGGATAACGTACTGATTGCCGATGGCTTGCACGACGGCGACCGGGTCTGTGTCTCCACGCTGCAGACGGCTATCGACGGGATGAACGTGAACCCGGTCATTGATGAAGCTGACTCACGAGGAGTCTGAGCATCATGCATACTGCCATTCGCTGGTTTGCCAACAATCCGGTTGCCGCCAACCTCCTGATGATTTTGCTGTTACTCGGCGGTTCAGCTGGCGCCTATTTAACCAACCAGGAAGAATTCCCGCCCTTCGACGTACCCGCCGTCACTGTCAACGTGCCCTACCTCGGTGCTGCGCCCATTGAGGTCGAGAAAGGCGTTTGCGCACGCGTTGAAGAAGCCATTGAGGGCGTAGAGGGTGTGAAAAAAATTGTCGGCGATGCCACCGAGGGCCTGTGCACGGTGTTCGCGGAATTGGAAATTGATGCCGACGAAATCCCCGTACTTAACGAAATTAAGAGCCGCGTCGACGGCATTAACAGTTTCCCCCAGGAAACCGAAAAACCCATCGTATCCAAGCTCACCATCGTCCGGCAGGTGATTCAGGTTGCCGTGAGCGGTGATGTCGGCGAGCGGCTGCTTAAAGAAATTGCCCGGGATTTGCGCGACGAACTTGCTGCCGTTGAAGGCATCTCTCAGGTTAGCGTGGACTACATTCGCCCTTACGAGATTTCCGTCGAGGTCTCCGAGCAGACGCTGCGCGCCTACGGCATCACCCTAGACCAAGTTTCTCGCGCCATTCGCCAATCGTCCCTGGACATGCCAGGGGGCACCATCCGCTCCCGTAGCGGCGAGATTTTGATTCGCACTACGGGCCAAGCCTATTACGGCGACGAGTTTGCCGACGTCGTCGTATTGACCCGCAACGACGGCACGCGGGTAATGCTCAGCGACATCGCCGATATTCGCGACACCTTCCAGGAAGGCAACCTGATGGCGGAATTCAACGGCGCTCGCGCCGCCATGGTTAATGTGTCCCAGGTGGGCTCTGAGGACTTGATCCAGATCGCCAAGGACGCCCAGCAAGTAGTAGCGGACTACCAGCGCCAGCTGCCGCCTGGGGTAACCACCAACATTTGGATTAACGCCTCTCTAGAGCTGCAGGAACGCATGTCCTTGCTCACACGAAACGCCGGCGGCGGCCTGCTTCTCGTGCTGTTGATTCTTGCGCTGTTTCTCCAGTTCCGGCTCGCTATGTGGGTGGCCATTGGTATTCCGGTTGCGCTGATGGGCACCTTGGCATTTTTGCCCAGCATGAACATGACCATTTCCACCATGACCGTCATGGGTTTCATTTTGGTGTTGGGCATCGTGGTGGACGATGCCATTGTGGTTGGCGAGCGAGTCTATGGCCACGAGCAGATGGGTAAATCCCGGCTCGACGCCGCTATTGACGGTACTTGGGAAGTCAGCGTACCGGTGATTTTTGGCGTCCTCACCACCATTGCCGCTTTCTTGCCGCTGATTCTGGTCCAAGGACCAATGGCCGAGTTTTTCTCCCCCATTGGCTGGGTCGTCATCTTTGCCTTGATCTGCAGCATCATCGAGTCTCAGCTGATCCTGCCTTCTCACTTGGCCCATCGATCCACCAAAGTTGCCACAGCAGGGCTGAGCAAAAAATGGAATGACTTCCAGGGCCATCTGGCCAATGCCCTGGAATCCTTCTCGCGGAATCGCTACCAGCCCTTTGTAGGCTGGGTAGTGCAGTGGCGCTATGCCGCCGCATCGGTATGTCTTGGGCTGCTGATTATCGCCTTAGCCATGAATCTCAGTGGCCGGGTGGTATTTGGCTTTTTTCCTGCGGTGGAGGGAAACCGGGTGTACGCTGGCCTGGAAATGCCCGAAGGCGTGTCAGCAGAGACCACGCTGGCGGCCGCCAGACGCATTGAGCTTGCCGCCCAGCGCCTTAATGAAGAGATGACCCGAGAGCTAGGCCTAAGCCAGCCCATGGTAAAAAACACTCTGGTGAGCGTGGGCCAGGGAGTGGACCGTAGCGGTGCTGGCAAAGCCATGACCGCCGGACGCAGCAACATTGCCGAAGTGGTCATAGACCTGGTGGTGCTAGAGGAACGCAACAACCTGTCAGCCAAAGTGGTCGCCAAGCGGTGGCGAGAGGCCGTCGGGCCCATCCCTGACGCAGTGAAACTGCGCTTTGATGCTGATAACTACAGCACCGGCGCCCCCATTGCCTACCAACTGCGGGGTGACGACGTTGACGAGCTGCGCCGGGCCGCAGAGGAGCTCAAGGCCGAACTCTCACGTTTTGACGGCGTCTTCGACATCAGCGACTCCTTCCGCTCCGGCAAGCAGGAAGTTCAATTGGCTCTGCTGCCCGAGGCCCGCAATCTAGGCCTGACCCTGAGCGATTTGGCCAATCAGGTTCGGGGCGCTTTCTACGGGGCTGAAGCCCAGCGCATTCAGCGCGGCCAGGACGATGTGCGCGTCATGGTGCGCTTCCCGGAAGCCGAGCGTAAATCCATTGGCAATCTTGAGGACATGTACATTCGCACGCCAAGCGGTTCTCAGGTGCCATTTTACTCCGTGGCTCAGTTCGAAATCGGCCGCGGCTTTTCGCGCATTAACCGGCTGGACGGCAAGCGCCAGGTAGAGGTTCGAGCCGACGTGGATCGAACCGCAGTTACGCCGGAAGAAGTGAGCGCGGCCATTCGCAACGAACTGCTCCCGCAGTTTCGCCAGCGCTACCCCAACATCGACGTACAGCTTGGTGGCGAACAAGGAGAACGCGCCCTAGCCCTGGGCGGACTCGCCATTGGCGCGCTGTTTTCCCTAGTCATCATCTACGGTTTGCTGGCCATTCCCCTGCGGAGCTACTTGCAGCCCCTGGTCATCATGAGCGTCATACCCTTCGGCGCCGTAGGTGCCATTACCGGCCACTACGTACTGGATGAACAGCTAGTGTTTTTCTCGGCCCTGGGCATCGTGGCTCTTTCTGGAGTTGTGGTGAATGCCTCACTGGTGTTGGTGGATTACGCCAATCGTCAAAGGCGGGAAGGCATAAGCGCGCTAGAGGCAATTTTGTTCGCTACCTCTGTTCGGTTTCGCCCAATTATTCTCACCTCGGTGACGACTTTTGTCGGCCTGATTCCGCTTATGTCCACTAGCACTCCCGCCACCGCACCGTTTTTGCCAATGGCGATCTCGCTAGCTTGGGGCGTTCTATTTGCCACGGTCACTACGCTGCTGCTGGTACCCTGCCTCTACCTCATGGTGGAGGATGTGGTCGAACTTGGGCCCAAACTGCGCCAATGGCTAGGCGGAGCAAAAAGCGAACCGCTGCCAGCACAGCCCCAACCTTAAAGGCTTGTAGCCCCGGGAAACCGCTCCCGGGGCGGCGAACCAGACCATCGCGCGGCCGGATTTGTCCGGGCAATTTCTCATTAGGGATTCGTCTGTGCGCGTGCCATGTCGGCACCGCTTGTTGTACCATCGAAGGTCAGTTTTATTTATTACGGAGAGGACAGCTCATGACAGAAGCGGTGTTGGAAAATCCAGATCTATTCGATTTAACGATGTCGGAGGAAGCACAGCCGCTTCTGGACGCCGTTAAAAAGCACATCAAAGAAAACGTGGATCCGATCACCGAGGAATACCACCGCCTCGGCGAAGGACGCAAAGAGCACTGGGGATACGGTGACGGGCAGCTGGAGCTGCTGGAAACCGCCAAGCAAAAGGCCAAGGATTCCGGCCTGTGGAATTTCTTCCTGCCAGACGCAGACACCGGTGAAGGCCTGTCGAACTTGGACTACGCGTTCATCGCTAACGAGCTGGGTAAAAGCCCACTGGCCTCCGAAACCCTGAACTGCAGCGCGCCGGACACCGGCAACATGGAGGTTCTAGAGCGCGTCGGTACCCCGGAACAAAAAGAGCAGTGGCTCAAACCCTTGCTAAACGGTGAAATCCGCTCTGCTTTTGCTATGACGGAGCCGGCAATTCCATCATCGGACGCAAAAAACGTCTCAACCCAAGCCGTTCTGGACGGTGACGAGTGGGTCATCAACGGTGAGAAGTACTACATCTCCGGCGCCGGCGACCCACGCTGCAAGATCATGATCACCATGGTAAAAACCAGCCCAGACGCCCCGGTTCACAAGCAGCAGTCACAAATTCTGGTGCCTATCGACACCAAGGGTGTGAACATTCTGGACGGGATGGAAGTTTTCGGTCACGACGATGCGCCTCACGGTCACATGCACATCCACTTCGACAATGTGCGCGTACCGAAGGAAAATATGCTGCTCGGCGAAGGTCGCGGCTTTGAAATCTCCCAGCTGCGTCTTGGGCCTGGACGCATTCACCACTGCATGCGCTCTATCGGCGTTGCCGAACGTGCCCTGGAGTTGATGATCCGCCGCTCCACCACTCGCCATGCATTCGGCAAGCCCATCATTCAGCTAGGCAAGAACCTGGAGTGGGTTTCTCGCGCTCGAATCGAAATCGACGCCTGTCGCCTAATGGTTCTGCAAGCCGCCAAGGCGATGGATACCTTGGGCAACAAGGAAGCTCGGGTTTACGTCAGCGCGATTAAGGCGATGGTTCCTGAAAAAGTATGCAACATCATCGACCAAGCCATTCAAATTCACGGCGCCACCGGCGTATCTCAGTGGACACCGCTGGCTCGTATGTACACCAACCAGCGTACCCTACGTCTGGCAGACGGACCTGATGAAGTGCATCACATGGTTGTTGGCCGTAATGAAGTACGTAAGTACGAAGGCCAGCCCTATACCGCCATCGACGACAAGTTGGTGATCAAGTAAGGCGCACGACCGCGATAAAAACCCCGCCTATAGGCGGGGTTTTTTGCTCAATTTTCAGCCTCTGACCAGGTCCAGTAACAGCCCTTGCCTGCGGTGACGGGATTACAACGAATACGGTTCGTTAGCCGAACGCGGTAGCTGTTACCGAATGGATTAAGCGGCTGATAGTAATCGGTACTCACCGCCTGTGCGCCGCTGGCAAAAGCCGCATCCCGACGACAGGTGTCACTGGCCCGGGCTCAACGCTACTGCAAATCCTCTTTAGTGAGACCGTGCCCCCAGTCTCGCTTGGCGTTGAGATAGCGCTTGTTCCACTCGCCAACACCGGTAACGTGCTTTTCACGGGTGACTTCAGTCAGGCCATGGGCAGCTAAATCTTCCAGTTTCTTAGGGTTGTTGGTCAGCAAGCGAAATGGCTTGAGGCCAATAAAGCGCTTCAGCAGCACAGCCGCGTCGGTAAAATCTCGACAGTCGTCGGGCAGACCCAAACTGCGATTGGCCTGGTAGGTATTTT